>NZ_CFHTQA010000001.1:0-237645 GCF_984394615.1 Spongiibacter sp.
AATGAGGTGATGCTATCACCTCTAATCAGGTGGCCAAATTCACTATGCCACTACAGACATACCTCTGTTTTCCCACTGAATTTGCGCCCCCAAAGGCCTTTCTATATGATCCCGCCCTGCATCAGGTGCCTGCTCGACTCTCCTTCGCCCGGAGTGTCTGGAGCAGGGTAAACGGGAAGTGTGGTGCGTCGCGGCAATGATTTGGCCGCCGCAGACAAAGCCACCGCTGCCCCCGCAACGGTAACTGCTCTCATTCGAGAGGTTCACAGAAGCCCGATACCGGCCTGATGGCGAAGCCTTGTGCTTTGCCATGCATGCAGTGCTGTACCGATGAAGCGGAGGGCTTCACGCAGGTTCCTACCTCGTTGATCACGCAATCCACGACGGATTGCTCCTCCCTCATACGTTCGCAACTGTTGTCTGCCGAGATCAAGCGGAGGGCTTTCGATCGCGCCGGAATAGGCAATGTCATCATTGTCGGCGTCCTTTCCCTTTCCTCTCGGCCTAACGAACCGTTTGAGGAAACACCATGAAAAAGGACATTTCTCCCCGTGGCGCCCCACTGGTGCTGGCTTTCGCATCAAGCATTCTCAGCATCCCGCTATGGGCAGGGCACCAGCAGCTGGAATACGTGGATGTTCGCGCCACCAGCCTGTCGTCACAGGGACTGGCACTGGATGAAGAAAACACCGCAGGCTCGCGGCTCGGCCTGTCCGCCCAGGACATTCCCGCCAGCGTGTCGGTCATCAGCAAGGAAGCTATCGCGCTGCGCGGTGACGATTCCAGCATGATGGCAGTCACCCGCGCGGCGGGCTTTTCCTCCAGCGCCAGTCCCGGCAACGGCAGCAGCGCCACCTCGGTGCGCGGCTTTAACGGCCACAGCTCGGTGGTCAGCACCTACGACGGCACGCGCCTGTATGTCGGCTCGGGCACGGTGAGTTTTCCTGCCGACACCTGGACGGTGGAACGCATTGAAGTACTTCGCGACCCCGGTTCGGTGATTCACGGCGTGGGCGCCGTGGGTGCGACGGTGAACTATGTGAGCAAAAAACCGCAGTTTGGGGAAACCCGCAATAGCCTCGCGGTCACGCTGGGCAGCTTTGGCCTGCAGCGTTATGCCTATGGCGCCGGCGGTGAGCTGAGCCCTGAACTGGCTTACCGCGTCGACCTGGTACATCACCAAACCGACGGCTATGTCGACCGCGCTGATGCCGAACGTCAGGCGATTGCCGGCTCACTACTGTACCGGCCCAGCGAGGATTTCTCGGCCACACTGAGCATCGACTACGCCAATACCGAATCCGCGCCCTACTGGGGCACACCACTGGTCGACGGTAAAATCCGCGGCAGCCTGCGTCGCAATAACTACAACGTCGCCGATGGCCTGGTTGAGTACGAAGACCTGTGGCCGCGCCTGCATACAGAATGGCAGCTCAGCGAGAGCCTGACGTGGCGCAGCGACACTTACTACCTCACGGCCGAACGCCACTGGCGCAATGTGGAAAGCTATGGCTACAACGACACCAGCGGACAGGTAGACCGTAGCTCCTACCTAGAAATTCTCCATGAACAGGAACAGCTCGGCCACCGCAGCGACCTGCTCTGGAAGACTGGCATGGCGGGCATGCAGAACCGTCTGAATATCGGGATAGAACTGAACGACATCCGTTTCAGCCATATCAACAACTCGCCTTACACCGGCAACTCCAGTGTCGATCTGAACAATCCTGCGCCGGGACGTTGGCAAGACAATGTCGGCAGTGCCACCACCCGCGACTTTGACTCCGAAACAGATGTCACCTCACTGTTTATCGACAACGTACTGGAGATCACACCCGAATGGCTGCTGGTCGCTGGCCTCCGGCACGACCGTATCGACTATAGCCGCGACGACCTCGCACGCAGCAATGGTCAACCGGAGAGCCACATTGATGACGAGCTGTCCGGCAACAGCTGGCGTCTTGGCGCGGTATTCAAAGCCTCGGAGGCCACCAGCCTTTATCTGCAGTACAGCAAGGCCGTGGATGCAATACAGTCTCTGCTCTCTGCCAGTAACCCCAGCCTCGACCTCGCGGAGGGCACGCAGTGGGAAGCCGGGATCAAGCAGAATCTGCTGAACGAACGCCTGCAAGTCAGTCTGGCGGTTTACGATATTGTGAAGACCGACCTTCTCAGCAGCGACCCCGGCGGGGTCCAGCGCCAGATTGGCGAGCAGAGTTCCCGGGGCGTCGAGCTGGAACTGTTCTGGCTGCCGCTGGATGTTGTCTCGGTGGATTTCAACCTCGCGATCACCGATCCCCAGTATGAGGAATACCGCAGCGGCACCAACGACTACAGCGGTAAAACTCCGCGCAATGTTCCCGAAAAAACCGCCAATCTGTGGGTAAGCTGGCAGTTCCTCCCGCACTGGACCGCCTCACTGGGCAGCCGTTATGTCAGCGAACGCTACGCGGATTATGCCAACACCAGCAAGCTTCCCGACTACGTGGTTTACGACGCCAGCCTGCAATGGCAGCTCAGTGACGATCTCCGGCTGAGCCTGCGCGGCAAGAACCTGAGCGACACCGCCGACTATGTGCTGACCCCCTATGGCGAGCAGTGGATTCTGGCCGACGGCCGCAGCGCTGAGCTGGAACTGCGCTATGACTTCTAAGTCTCTGCGGCCAGAAAGAGGCCGCGCGTTCGAATGAAGCTGAAACGCTGGCTGTATCTGCTTCACCGCTGGACTGGCGTGGCCCTGTGCCTGCTGTTCGCCATGTGGTTTTTCAGTGGTGTGGTGATGATGTACGTGGGCTTTCCGTCACTGAGCCAGGCGGAGCGTCTGGCGGCGCTGCCGCCGCTGGATGCCGACACCATTACCGCCGGGCCTCGGGCCTTGCTCGACCGCAGCTCGCCCGAAGCATTGCAGCAACTCAAGCTGAGCAGCGTGGCGGGGCGCCCTGCCTATGTACTGCAAAACCGCGACGGCCAGTGGCAGGGAATGTTCGCCGACAACGGCGAGCACATCCGCAACATTACCCTGGGACAGGCACTAGCGGCCGCTGAAGTTTATGTCCGCCAGCGTGAACTCCATACGCCGCCAACCGCGGAAGCCCGTCTGATCGACATGGATCAATGGTCAGTATCGGGCAGCCTTCATGCCCATCGCCCCCTTTACCATATCGCACTGCACGACGACGTCGGCACCGAGTTGTATATCTCGTCAGTGACCGGCGAAGTGCTTCGCGATACCCATCGCCATGAACGCGCCTGGAACTGGCTGGGCGCCAACCTGCACTGGATTTACCCGGTCGCGCTGCGGCGCCACCCGAGCGTGTGGCACTGGCTAATCGTTGGCTTATCGCTGGCGGGGCTGGTGTCCATCATTACCGGCGCCGTGGTCGGCATCCTGCGACTGCGGCTGCGCAAACGCTATCGCGGCAAAGACATTAGCCCCTATCGCAACACCATGAAGCTCCACCACCTGCTGGGTCTGGCGGTGTTGCTGCCCCTGTGCACCTTTATGTTCAGCGGCCTGATGTCGATGAACCCCTGGGGCCTGTTTAGCGATGAAACCTCTTATCGCCAGCAGGCTGATCACTACCGCGGCATTCCTTCACAGACGCAATTCGACGATGCGGAGGCGATTCGCAAGGCGCTGCGCCACCACCCGGATGCCCGCGAATTGCACTGGCAGTGGTTCAACGGCGAGGTCTATACCTACACCATCAACGACCAGCAGCAACGCGACGTCATCGACGCCGCCGCGGGAGGCAACTGGGCCGCGGCCAGTCAGGCCCGCTTGCAGCATATGATGCTGGGCTACTCGTTGATCGCTGCCGAACGGCTGGACCACTACGACCACTATTACTACTCCCATCACGAACGCTGGCGACCGCTGCCGGTACTACGCCTGCGCTTTGATGACCCGGCACAGAGCTGGTTTCACATCGACCTGCACACCGGCGAACTGCTGGGCCGCATGACCACCAAGCGCCGCGCACAGCGCTGGCTGTACAACGGCCTGCACAGTCTGGATTTCCTGTTTCTGATTCAACACCGGCCGCGCTGGGACCTGCTGGTCATCAGTTTAAGCATCGCCGGATTCCTGTTCTCCCTGACCGCCTGCCTGATCGGCTGGCGACGTCTGCGCCCTCCGCCGCGCAGAAACCGACAACGACAGACCCGCCGCCACGAGGCCCGACCATGACGCGACTTTCTGTATTCTGCCCGCAGCAACGACTGTGGCTGTTCCTGACATTGCTGCTTAGCCTGCTGGCAGGCCCGGCACGGGCCAGCGACACGCCGGAGCTCTTGGTATTGGTTTCCCAGCGCAATGCCGAGACCATCGCCGAAGCGGTGAGTCTCTTCCATCAGCGACACCCCGACTACCGGATTACCGCCCGCAGCGACAGCCAACTTTGGGAATTACCCCCAACCGAGATCGATGCGCTGATCCAGCGCGCCGACCTGGTAGTGGGCATGGGCCTATTCGGCGCCAGCGTCAACGTCCTTGAGCCGTCACTGAAGCGGACCTCCGCGCCAGTGCTGATAATGAACAGCGATCACCGACTGATTCGCCTCAGCCAGCTCAATCGCCAGCCGGTATTCGACAGCGCCGAGCAATTGCAGGATATTGCCGGCACCCAGCCCAGCAAGGATTTTGATACCACCCTGGATGAGCTCGCCGCCCGCTACCCTCGACAAGCGCCGTGGATCGCTGCCCGCCGATACTGGCAGGCCGGGGGCATCGACAATACCCGCGAGCTGTTTGCCTGGGCGTTTGAACAGTTGGGGGCAAAACTCCACGCCGCTCCACCCCGGCCCCAGCCCAGACTGCGCTGGCAATATGCCGACAAGACCTACACCCGGCTCCCCGAGATCGCCAGCGATAACCCCCTGCTGGTAGTTCTCGACCATGCGGGCGGCGATCGCCCGGCCGACAGCGCCCTGCTCGACCAGCTCTGCCAGCAGGCACTGACTGAGCAGCAACTACATTGCCTGAGCGGGCTGGCCTACTGGGGGCAGGCCGGTGTTGAAGCTGTACAGGCGTTGCTGCCACTGAAAACGCAGCTCGCCGCCGTGGTTATGCTGCAGGACTTTGTGATGGGTGGCGGCGAAGGCCGGGAGACCGTTACCGACACCCTGCGCCAGCTCAATGTGCCGGTCATCAAGGCGATCAAATCCCGTGACCGCAGCGCACTGGAGCGCCAGCTTTCCTCCGACGGCCTCGCCGACGACAAGGTCTACTATCAGGTCGCCATGCCGGAATTACAGGGTGCCAGCCAACCACTGGTGATTGCTGCGGCCGGGGAGGCGCAGGCCGACCCGCTCAGTGGCATTCGCATTCAGGCCATACAGCCGGTGCCCGACGGCATTGCAGCCGTCATCAATCGCGCCGCCAACTGGCAGCGGCTACAACACAAAAACAATGCCGACAAACGCGTCGCACTGATCTACTACAACCACCCGCCGGGGCGGCACAATATCGGCGCCGACAACCTCGATGTGCCCGCCTCGCTGTGGCGCATACTCCAGCGCCTCAAGGCGGAGGGCTATAACACCGGCACCCTGCCGGGCAGCCCCGAGGCGCTGCTCAACCAGATGCAGAAAAAGGGCATTAATCTGCCCAACGACGCCGGGGCACTGGCGGCCATGAGCGACGATGTGCTGCACATGTCGAGCTCGCGCTATCAACAGTGGTTTGCCACCCTGCCCGATAGCATCCAGCGGGAAATGGTCGACGGCCCCTTTGGCCTGCTCCACAGCCAGCTCAACGCGGCGGTGAATGCCGACCAACCCGAACTGGCGCGCGACGCACTCGCACACACCGTCGAAGAAATGCGCCACCTGCTGGAGGGCGTTAACCACCCCGCCCGCGACCGCGCGCTGGCGCTGCTGGAACAATTGGAAAGCTGTTATCAGCAAACCCTCGACGCTGAGGCCAACTGCTGGCAGGAAGCCGAGACGCTGATTACCGCACTGCGCAAAACCGGCATTGAAGGACTCGGCGGCTGGGGCCCCGCCCCCGGCACGGTCATGACCCATCAAGGCGAGTTGCTGCTGCCGGGACTGCGCTTCGGCAACATTTTCATCGGTCCACAGCCTCCGCGCGGCTGGGAAATCAACGAGGAGCTGCTGCACGCCAACCTGGCCTTTCCGCCACCGCACCAGTACCTGGCCTTCTACCACTACCTGCGCGATGACTTTCAGGCCGATGCGCTGGTCCATCTCGGTCGTCATTCAACCTATGAGTTTCTGCCGCGGCGCTCGGTGGGCCTTGCCGAGGACGACTATTCGCGCCTCATCGCCGGAGACCTTCCCGGTATCTATCCCTATATCGTCGACGGCGTGGGCGAGGGCATTCAGGCCAAACGTCGCGGTCTGGCGGTGATGGTTGACCACCTGACCCCGCCACTGGCCCATACGCCGCTGTACGACGAGCTGCTGAAGTTGCGACAACTGGTGGAGAGTTTCGAAGCGCTGCACGGCGGTGACAATCAGGCACTGAGCGACCGCCTGATGGCCCAGATACGCGACAAGCTCACTGCGCTGGAGTTGAAAGACGAACTGGCCGAAGCCATGTCCGCCGAACTGGCGGTGATGGGCATCAGCTTTGAGCAGGTGGACGACGATATGCTGGTTCACGAAGTCGGCCACTACCTGACCAGCCTTCAAGAGCGCTTTATGCCGCTGGGCCTGCACGTGTTCGGCTCGCCGTGGAGCGACGACGCCCTGAGCATGATGCTGAGCTCCATGGCTCCGGACTCTCAACAGCAGCGCCGCGACTGGCAGGCCTTGCTGGCGGGCTCCCCGGACGCAGAAATGCAGGCCCTGCTGGCCGGGCTCAACGGTGAGTTTATCGCTCCCGGCCCGGGCAACGACCCGATTCGCAGCCCCGATGCGCTGCCCACCGGGCGCAATTTCTACGCACTGGACAACAGCCTGATCCCCAGCCCCGCCGCCTGGGAATTGGGCCGCGAAATGGCCGCCAGTGCCCGCGCCAATAATCCGCAGAATCAGGACAAACGCGAAGCGCTGATTCTCTGGGCCTCCGATGTGGTTCGCGACGAAGGCGTAATGATCGCTTTCGGGCTCGATATGCTCGGTCTGCAACCCGTGTGGAACAGCCGTGGGCTGGTCACCGGACTGGAGCGCCGCGTGCTGACGGAGGGCGAGGTGCGTCGCGATACCGTCTTCACCACCTCTGGCCTGTTCCGCGACCTGTACAGCCGTCAGATGCGTCTACTGAATCGCGCCACACTGATGGCCCTGGAAGCCAGTGCCAATACCATTATTCGCGACTACCCCGCGCTGACGCTGTCGCTGCAAAACGCCCTTGAGCCCCTGCAACGGGAAGATCCCCGCGCCTTTTACGGCAGTGAAAATCTGCAACAGAATCAGCTCGCCGCCCACTGGGTGAAGGATGCCCGTGCACTGCTCACACAGGGGCGCAGCGACAGCGACGCCGGGCAGCTTGCTAGCCTGCGGGTATTTGGCGATGCCCCCGGCAGCTATGGCGCCGGGGTCAACCGACTGGTAGAGCGCTCCGGCGCCTGGCAGCAGCGCAGCGAGCTGGCGGATATTTACCTGCGTCGCCTCGGCCACAGTTACGGCGCCAACGGCTTTGGCCGCCCGGTTGAGGCGCAATTCCGACAGGTTCTCAGTCAGGTCGAAAATACCTACATGGGACGCTCCAGCAACCTCTATGGCCTGATCGATAATAACGATGCCTTCGACTATCTCGGCGGCCTGAGTCTGGCGGTGGAAACCCTTACCGGCAGTGCACCGAATAACTATGTGCTGCATCACGCCGACCCCAACGATATTCACGCCGAACCGCTGAGCACCGCACTGCGCAGCGAGCTGCGCGGCCGCTTCCTCAATCCGGCCTGGCTGCAGGCACTGATGGAACACGGCTACGCCGGGGCGCGCACCATGGGCAGCGAGTTTCTGGAATACCTCTGGGGCTGGCAGGTGACCAACCCCACCCTGGTCGGCGACTGGGCCTGGGAAGAGGTGAAGGATGTGTACGTCGACGACCGCTACCAACTCGGGCTGGACGACTTTCTGGAGCAGGGCCACAACGTGCATGTGAAGAGCAATATGCTGGCCATTATGCTGGTCGCCATCCAGAAAGGCTTCTGGCAGGCCGATGCGGCCACCACGGAATCGCTGGCGCAAAGCTTCGCGCAACTGGTCGCGGAAAATGGCCTGCCGGGCAGCGGTCACACCGCCCCCGATCACCCCATGTTGCCCTGGCTGGAAGACAAGCTGAGCGCTGAGCAGTGGCAGGCTTTGAAAGCCGTCATCGACAGCGCCCGACGTGAGCCCGACAAGGCGCAAACCCTCACTCGCATCACCGAACTCAGCGAAACGCCCGACCGCGACACCCGTGCCGAACAAGCGCAACGCTCCGGCCAGCAAAGCGAGACCGCCGAGCAGACGAACCCTGACCGGCAGTGGCAGTGGTGGCTGGCCGCCATACTGCTGCTGACGCTGAGTGCCGGCTTCTACCGGGCAGTACATCAATCGCATGGCAAGCAAGGAGACCCGTCATGATTCACGGCTTAACGCAGGGCCTGTTGCACGAACTGGTGGGTGGGCTGCTTTACCCGGTGATTGCCGCCCTCGGCATCGCGCTGCTGCTGACCGTTTGGGAAACGGGCATGGCGATAGCGGAATGCAGCCTGACATTGCGGCGGCTTCAACGCCAGTCGCTGGCAAGCTTTGAGGACTACGCCAACCGTCGACTGGAACGGGTCGACCTGTTGGCCCGCAGTGGCCCGGTACTGGGACTGATGGGCACGCTGATCCCGCTCGGCCCCGGTCTGTCAGCGCTGAATTCCGGCAATATCGATATTCTCGCGACCGCGCTGACCGTCGCCTTCGACACGACCGTGCTGGGACTGCTGGTCGGCCTCGTCGCCTATATTCTCGGCCGCCTGCGCCGCCGCTGGTACGAGGCCACCTGGCAAACACTGCAGGGAGACAGCCATGACTGACCCCACTCGTCAGTCCCCCTGGCGACAGCGCCGTTTCGCCGACGACGATACCGACCCGCTGTCGGGCTTTGCCAATATTATGGATGTGATGCTGGTCTTCGCACTGGGTCTGCTGATTGTGATCATCGATCAAAGTCCGTCGCTGCGTGAACACTTCCAGCTCGACAAGCCTGTCGAGCTCCACGAAGGGAAGGAACTGGCAGAACCGCCGGCGTCACTGAAAAACGCAGTGAATGGCAACGACAGTGGCATGGAATCGCTGGGGCAGGTGTACCGTGACCCCAAGACCGGCAAACTGATACTGATCGGCCAGTAGCGGGTCGCTGCAACACATTGCCGCATTGCATTTCGACCGACAACGCGGCAGTTTATGAGAGACCGCGTGTCAACGACGCCACGCTGAAACGCCAGCCTTGCAAGCAGTATATTGAGGACTGATCATGAGCACAGACCAAGCACTGTTACCCGTTGCCGTGTATGGCACCCTCAGGCAAGGCCAGTCGAACCATCACCTGTTGCACGGCAAGACGCCGCTGGAGCAGGGCTGGCTGGAAGGCTTTCAGTTGTTTGACTTCGGCAGCCACCCCGCCGCAGTGCGCGGCAAGAGCCGTCTGTATGTCGAAATTTACAGCGTCTCGGCCGACGAGCTGCGACGACTGGATGCGCTGGAAGACTACAACCCTAACCGCCCTGCCCGCTCTCTCTACCTCCGGGAAACCATCAGCTCGCCCAGTGGCGCCCCCTGCTGGATTTACCTCTACAACCGGCCGCTGCACCACCGTCCGATCATCGCCAGTGGCCGCTGGCAAGGCCCCACCACCCTCCGTTAACGCAATTTCCACCGCCCGGCCATGCGTTAAATAACGCAGTGGCTTGGGCCACTGTGCGCATACCTGCGCCGTCGTCGCCTCGCAATAATCCTGCTTGCCCCATCACTCACAGGACAGGCGATGACGACATGAACTCTCTTACGCATTCACTTCGACAAGGAAAGACTCTGCGCAAGCTCGCGCTGTGCACCGCGCTGTTCGGCGCAGGCGCGACCCACGCCGGCATCAAGGTCGATATCGGTGACGACAGCTATCTGACTCTCGGTGCCGGCCTTCGGGCAGCGGCCACGTTTACCGAAGATGCCGCCCCCAGCGGCGATGCCTACGGCAAAGACTTCGATATTCAAAATATCCGCATCTATCTTGGCGGCCAGCTCAACAAAACGATCGGCTTTACCCTCAATACCGATGAAATTTTCGGTGACGGTCCCGTCGATGTTCTCGATGCCATTGCCCGCTTTGAATTCTCACCGGGCGTCAATGTATGGATCGGTCGCATGCTGACCCCCGCTGACCGCATTGAGATGAACGGGCCGTTCTACGGCCTGACATGGAACCAGTACACCCAACCTCTCTACCCCTCTGACCAGGGCGGTATGGCGGGCACCTACGGTCGTGATGACGGTGTGACCTTCTGGGGCGCGCAAGGCAAATTCCAGTATGCACTGGGTGTGTTTGACGGCCTGCAAGGCGCCAGCAATGTCGATGACGAGTTGCTGTTTGCCGGTCGCTTTGCCTACAACTTCCTCAACATGGAAGCCAACCCCGGCTACTACACCAGCGGCACCTACTACGGCTCGCTGGGCAACATCCTGACTCTGGCGGCCTCCTTCCAGAGCCAGTCCGGCGGCAGCGGCAGCGCCACCGAATCGGGTGACTTCAGCGGTTACACCATCGATCTGCTGTCAGAAACCGTTCTCGACGGTGGCGGCGTGGTCACTGTCGACGCCGAGTACAAGAGCTTTGAAGCGGACTACACCGTTGCCACACCCACCGCGGTACCCGCTGACTGCTTCTGCCTGTTCGACGGTGAATCCGCTTACGTCACCGTCGCCTACCTGATCCCCGGCGGCGAGACCGGACGCTTTCAGCCCTACCTGCGTCACGTCAGCAACGAACCGTCCGATGCCGACAGCAGCGAGCTTACCGAGCTGGGTGTGAACTACATCATCGACGGTCACAACGCGCGCCTGAACCTGAACTACAACAGCGGCGACGCCAATATTTCAGGTTATGCGGGGCCCGACCGCGACAGCCTTTCCTTCGGCGTTCAACTGCAACTGTAAACGCCCGTCACAACGACAATGGAGACTGCTATGAAATTTAAAAAGATTCTTTCCGCCTGCGCACTGAGTGTAGGCATCGGCCTCAGCCAGGCCGCCGCTGCCGCCGACACGATCAAGGTCGGTGTTCTTCACTCGCTCTCCGGCACCATGGCAATCAGCGAAACCACGCTGAAAGACACCGTGCTGATGATGATTGAACAGCAAAACAAAAAGGGCGGCCTGCTCGGTAAAAAACTGGAAGCGGTGGTCGTCGACCCGGCCTCCAACTGGCCGCTGTTTGCGGAGAAAGCCCGCGAGCTGATCACCAAAGAAGGCGTTGACGTCATCTTCGGCTGCTGGACATCGGTCTCACGTAAATCGGTACTGCCGGTCATCGAAGAACTCAATGGCCTGATGTTTTACCCGGTGCAATACGAGGGTGAAGAATCCTCCAAAAATGTGTTCTACACCGGCGCGGCGCCCAACCAACAGGCGATTCCTGCAGTGGACTATCTGGCCAATGAGCTGGGCGTGAAACGCTGGGTACTGGCGGGCACCGACTATGTGTATCCGCGTACCACCAACAAAATCCTCGAGGCGTATCTGAAGTCCAAGGGCGTGAAGTCGGAAGACATCATGATCAACTACACCCCATTCGGACACTCTGACTGGCAGAGCATCGTGTCAGATATCAAAGCCTTCGGCAGCAAGGGCAAGAAGACGGCCGTGGTCTCCACCATCAATGGTGACGCCAATGTCCCGTTCTACAAAGAGCTGGGTAACCAGGGCGTCTCGTCTGAGGATATTCCGGTCATCGCCTTCTCGGTTGGCGAAGAGGAATTGTCCGGCTTCGACACCAGCCCACTGGTCGGCCACCTCGCCGCCTGGAACTACTTCCAAAGCGTTGAGAACGATGCCAACTACGACTTCATCGACAACTGGCATGCCTTTATCGGCGACAAAAAACGCGTGACCAATGACCCCATGGAGGCGACCTATATCGGCTTCAATATGTGGGCCAAGGCCGTTACCAAAGCGGGCACCACCAGTGTCGACAAGGTCGAACAGGCGATGATCGGCATGACCGCGCCCAACCTGACCGGCGGCACCGCGGTGATGAACAAAAACCACCACCTGTCCAAGCCGGTACTGATCGGCGAGATACAGGAAAACGGCCAGTTTGAGGTGGTCTGGGAAACCGACGGTCTGGTTGCCGGCGATGCCTGGTCTGACTACCTCCCCGGCTCTAAAGATCTGATTGCCGACTGGACGCCACCACTGAAGTGCGGCAACTACAACACGAAAACCAAGCAGTGCACCGGGCAGAGTCAATAAGCCCGGCGGGCGGGGGCTTTCTCCGCCCGTTTTTTTCGCTCTCTTTTTTCTTCACTCGCATGGGTATTCAATCGTGCAAAGCTTCCTCACACAAATACTCGGCGCGCTGCTGATACTGATACTCACCGGCATCAGCACGGCCTTCGCCGACGACAGCGACGCGCCGCCCGAGTCGCTGGCTAGCTTGGCCGCACCACTGGCAGGCGCCTCCTTCAACGAGATTGATGCCATCGTGCTGAAACTGGAGGCCGAGGCCGGTGAAGCGGCACTGCCGCTACTGAATGCCCTGGTAGATGGCGAGCTGTATTACCGTCGCGACGACCAGCGTCTGTTGCGCGTGGACGCAGCGCCCGAGCGCCAGTATCAACTCTATGATTTCTTCGACAACAGCGATCTCGGCATCGCCGGTCGCCGTGATGTCAGCAAGGTAAAAACCCACAATCGTCTGCGCAGCAGCATCCGCCAGGTCATCGCCCGGCTGACCTTGTCCAGCCGCGATCCCGCGCGCCGGATGGCAGCGGTGACAGCGATGTTTGGCGAGCTGGACAGCGACGGCCATCAGGCCCTTGTTGTCGCCAGACAGCAGGAGGCCGATCGCCGTATTCAGGAAAAAATGGATATCGCGCTGAGTCTTTACGCATTAAAGCACGGCGATATCACACAGCGCATGAGCGCCGCAAAAGCCCTTAGCGGACGGCTGGAAAGCGAGGTCCGCAATGCCCTTAAGGCCGCAATTGCCAGCACCGACGCCGAGAGTGAACCGGCGCTGCTGGCCGCCCTGCAAAAGGCCAGCCGTCACTCCACTGCCCGCGTCGAACGCTACGAGTTACTCAACACCCTATTCTTCGGGCTCAGCCTGGGGTCGGTATTTCTGCTCGCGGCCGCGGGGCTTGCCATCACCTTCGGCGTGATGGGCGTAATCAACATGGCCCACGGCGAGCTGATCATGCTCGGCGCGTACAGCACCTATGTGGTTCAACAACTGATGCCCAATCATATCGGGCTGTCGATCCTCATATCGATTCCCGTCGCCTTCATTGTGGCGGGCAGCGTCGGCATTCTCATCGAGCGCGGTGTCATTCAATTTCTCAAGGGACGTCCGCTGGAAACCCTGTTGGCCACCTTCGGTATCAGCCTGATTCTGCAACAAGCCGTACGCAGTATTTTTTCTCCGCTCAATCGCCAAGTGTTTACTCCCGAGTGGCTGAGCGGTTCATTGCAAATCAACCCGGTACTCTCCCTCACGTATAACCGCCTCTACATCCTGCTGTTTGCCCTGATGGTCTTCGCCATGCTGCTGCTGATCATGAAGAAGACCTCGCTGGGACTGCGGGTGCGTGCCGTGTCGCAGAACCGCGACATGGCCAAGGCGATCGGCATTCGCACCGAGTGGGTCGACGCCATGACCTTCGGCCTCGGTTCGGGCATTGCCGGTGTCGGCGGCGTGGCGCTGAGCCTGATTACCAATGTCGGCCCCAATCTCGGCCAGGCCTACATCATCGACTCGTTCATGGTGGTGGTATTCGGTGGCGCCGGGAACCTCTGGGGAACACTGGTCGGTAGCTTTGGGCTGGGGCTGACCAATAAATTCCTCGAGCCCGTTACCGGGGCGGTACTGGCCAATATTCTGGTATTGATCTTCATCATCCTGTTTATCCAGAAACGCCCCCGTGGCCTGTTCCCGCAGAAAGGGAGGGCAGCAGAATGAAGCTGACTCAAGGACGTCAACTGCTGGCGCAAGGCCGCCCCGCGCACTTTCTGTTCGCCGCGCTGTGGCTGCTGACCCTGTGGTCGGTCTTTGCCAACGCGGTATTCCCCGCCGACTCGGCCCTACACGTGAGCACCTACAGCATTACGCTGCTGGGTAAATACCTCTGCTACGCCACGCTGGCGCTGTCGGTCGATTTGATCTGGGGCTACTGCGGCATTCTCAGCCTCGGGCACGGCGCTTTTTTTGCCCTTGGCGGCTACGGCATGGGCATGTACCTGATGCGCCAGATCGGCGATCGCGGTGTATACGGCAACCCCGAACTGCCCGACTTTATGGTCTTCCTGAACTGGGACAGCCTGCCCTGGTACTGGCTGGGCTTCGATCACTTCGGCTTCGCCATGCTGATGGCATTGCTGATACCGGGCGTGCTGGCTTTCGTATTCGGCTGGCTGGCCTTCCGCTCGCGGGTCGCCGGGGTCTATCTGTCGATCATGACCCAGGCGCTGACCTACGCCCTGATGCTCGCCTTCTTCCGCAATGAAATGGGCTTTGGCGGCAACAATGGCCTCACCGACTTTAAAGACCTTCTCGGCGCGGACCTGCAATCGGATACCACCCGAGGCTGGTTATTGCTCGCCTCCATCACACTGCTCACGCTGGGCTACCTGGCCTGTCGCTACATCGTGAACAGTAAATTCGGCCGCATCATCGTGTCGATCCGTGATCAGGAAGCCAGAGGCCGCTTTCTCGGCTACCGCACGGAGCACTACAAGGTCTGGCTGTTTGTCTTTTCAGCGGCCCTCGCGGCCTCGGCCGGCGCACTGTATGTGCCGCAGGTGGGCATTATCAATCCGGGCGAATTCGCGCCGCTGAACAGCATCGAAATCGTGGTCTGGGTCGCGGTCGGCGGCCGAGGCACGCTGTACGGCGCCATTATTGGTGCCCTGCTGGTGAACTACGCCAAAAGCCGCTTTACCGCGTGGATGCCAGACGCCTGGCTGTTTGCCCTCGGCGCGTTGTTTGTCGCGGTCACGGTATTCCTGCCTCAGGGCCTGACAGGCTTATTGAGCCGCAAGCTGTCTAGAGGGGATAACGGTGACAGTGACAGCAGCGCGGCACCCGCCAATGGAGGTCACGCATGAACCTGATCGAGTTTTTCGACGAGCTTCGTCACCGCGACCGGGTATGGCCCTTCCTCATGCCCGAGCAGAACATCGATGTCTCCCACCAGATGATTCTCTATGTGGAGGGGCTGACGGTTAGCTTCGACGGCTTCAAAGCCCTGAACGATCTCAACCTCTACGTTAACGACGGCGAGTTGCGCTGCCTGATTGGCGCCAACGGTGCCGGCAAGACCACGCTGATGGATGTGATCACCGGTAAAACCCCCAGCGACAGCGGCACCGCCTATTTCGGCCAGACCATCAATCTACTGCAACACGATGAAGCCGAGATCGCGCAACTGGGCATTGGCCGAAAATTTCAGAAGCCCACCGTCTTCGAGGCGCTGACCGTCGCCGAAAATCTGGAGCTGGCACTGAAAACCCACAAGGGTATCTGGCACAGCCTGCGGGCCACCCTGTCGAGCAGCCAGCAGGACCGCATCGACGAGGTACTGGGCACGATCAATTTGCGGGCGCAGCGCCAGCGGCTGGCCGGGGCCTTGTCTCACGGCCAGAAGCAGTGGCTGGAAATCGGCATGCTGCTGGTGGCCGAGCCGCGCCTGCTGCTGATTGACGAGCCGGTGGCCGGGATGACCGCCAGCGAGGCCGATCGCACCGCCGAACTGCTCACCAGCCTCGCAGGGGAACACACGGTGATTGTGGTGGAACACGATATGGAATTTGTCCGCAAGATTGCCCGCACGGTATCGGTTTTGCATCAGGGAAGTCTGTTGGCGGAGGGCACCATGGACGAAGTACAGAACAACCCCGACGTGATTGAGGTGTATCTCGGCAAGGATGCCGGCGCCTTCGGGGCGGAGGGCTGAACATGATTGATGTACACCACCTGGACCAGGCCTACGGCGGCACGCAGATTCTCTGGGACGTGAACCTGGATATTGCCCCCGGCGAGTGCACCTGCATTATGGGACGCAATGGCGTGGGCAAAACCACGCTGCTGAAAGTGATTATGGGACTGCTGCCCGCCCGCAGCGGCGAGTGCCAGTTTGACGGCGGCGACCTGCTGAAACTGGCGGCCCACCAACGCGCTCACCGCGGCATCGGCTATGTGCCTCAGGGGCGCGATATTTTTCCTCAGCTGACAGTTGAGGAAAACCTGCGCATTGGCCTGGGCGCCCGCGCCGATAAAGCAAAGGACATTCCCCAGAAAATTTATGAACTGTTCCCGGTACTGGCCGATATGCGCCGCCGCCGTGGTGGCGACCTGTCCGGCGGACAGCAGCAGCAACTTGCCATCGGCCGGGCACTGGCCACCGACCCGAAAGTGCTGATCCTCGACGAACCCAACGAGGGCATTCAGCCGAATATTGTTCAACAGATTGGCGATGTATTGATGCACCTGAAAAATAACGAAGGCATGACCCTGATTCTGGTCGAGCAAAAGCTGGGCTTCGCCCGGCGCGTTGGCGATCACTTCCGCCTGATGGAGCGCGGGCGCATTGTTGCGGCCGGCGCCATGGCCGAACTCAACGACCAGCTCATTCAGCAGCATCTGGCGGTCTGAGTATGGGCTCGGCCTTGCCGGTCAAACCCAGTGTCAGCCAATGGTACGCCTCGCTGTCGCTGCACTTTGCCCAGCGCCCCAACGGCTGTCGCCTGATGCGGGCCGACCGCCACGGGCCGTTATCAGTGCAGCGGCCGTTTTACCCGGAGGGGCCGGAACTGGCTCACAGCTATATTCTGCATCCGCCGGGCGGGCTGGTCTCTGGCGATCGATTGAATATTGCGATCCACACGGAAACCGGCAGTCGTGCACTGATCACCACCCCCGGCGCCGGGCGCGCCTATCGCGCTAGAGAGTCCCACACACGTCAGCAACAACGTCAGCATCTCTATCTCGCCGACAACGCCTCGCTGGAATGGCTGCCCATGGAAACCATTGTTTACCCCGGCGCCGAGCTGGACAGCCACAACGATTTTTACCTTGAGGGAAGCGCCAGACTGATTGCCTGGGATGTGGTTTGCCTGGGGCTGCCCGCCAGTCAGGCGCCCTTCACTCACGGCGAATTCATCCAGCGCAGCCGGGTTTTTCACAATGGCCGCCTCAGCCTGCTCGACCGTTTTGCCCTGCGCGCTCCCGACCCGCTGCAGTGCGGCGCGGCGGGGCTCAATGGGCACAGCGTGATCGGCCTGATGCTGGCGGGCCCCTTTGACAGTGCCGACGAACTGGACGCACTGATCGACGCCCTGCGTTTGCAGTCGCTGCCGCTGGCAATGACCCGGCTGCGTGAGTGGCTGATTATTCGTTATCTGGGCGACAGTGCCTTCAGCGCGAGGCAGGCCTTTGTCCACGCCTGGGCGCAAGTTCGTCCCGCCCTGCTGCAGCGCCCGGCCTGCGCGCCCCGAATCTGGGCCACCTGAGGAGACCCCATGGAATTGCTTCCCCGCGAAAAAGACAAACTGCTGCTGGTCACCGCCGGCCTGCTGGCAGAGCGACGCCTGCAGCGCGGCCTGCGACTGAACTATCCGGAGGCCGTGGCCTATATCAGCCTGATGGTGGTGGAGTTTGCCCGCGACGGCATGACCGTCGCCGAGTTGATGGGCAAGGGTAAAACCCTGCTCAGCGCCGAGCAGGTGATGGACGGCGTTCCCTCACTCATCCACGAAGTTCAGGTGGAAGCCACCTTTCCCGATGGCACCAAGCTGGTGACCATCCACGAGCCAATTAACTGAGGGAGTAAAGGCATGATTCCCGGCGAACTCGATACGCAACCCGGCCATATCGACCTGAACAGCGGTCGCAATACCCGCCGCCTGCGGGTGGAAAACAGTGGTGACCGACCCGTTCAGGTCGGTTCTCACTACCACTTTTACGAGGTGAACCCCGCGCTGCTGTTCGACCGCGAACAGGCACTGGGCTTTCGCCTGAATATCGCCGCGGGAACCGCGGTGCGCTTTGAACCGGGTCAGGACCGCGAAATAGAGCTGGTCGCGTTGGCAGGCGATCGGCGGGTCTTCGGTTTTCGCGGCGAGGTAATGGGTGATCTGCCGGCGGCCAAAGGAGACACGCCATGAGTACGATTGATCGCCGCGCCTACGCGGAAATGTATGGCCCGACCACCGGCGACCGCGTGCGGCTGGCCGACACCGAGCTGTGGATTGAAGTGGAGAAGGACTTCACCCGCTACGGTGAGGAAGTGAAATTCGGTGGCGGCAAAGTGATCCGCGACGGCATGGGCCAGAGCCAGCGCGGCAATACCGAGGCGGTCGACACGGTGATCACCAACGCGCTGATTCTCGATCACTGGGGCATAGTCAAAGCCGATGTCGCCCTGCGCCACGGCCGAATCGCGGCTATTGGCAAAGCGGGCAATCCCGATATTCAGGACGGCGTGGACATCGTTATCGGCCCCGGCACGGAAGTCATCGCCGGTGAGGGCCAGATCCTGACTGCCGGCGGCATCGATGCGCATATTCACTTCATCTGCCCGCAGCAGATTGAAGAGGCACTGATGTCCGGCGTCACCACCATGATCGGCGGCGGCACGGGCCCGGCCACCGGCACCAATGCCACGACCTGCACTCCGGGCCCGTGGAATATCGGCAAAATGCTGCAGGCCACCGAAGATATGCCGATGAATCTGGGCTTTCTCGGCAAGGGCAATGCCAGCCAGCCAGAGGCCATCGAAGAGCAGCTACTCGCCGGCGTCTGCGGACTCAAGCTTCACGAGGACTGGGGCACCACCCCCGCGTCTATCGACTGCTGCCTGAGTGTGGCCGAGCAGTACGATGTGCAGGTTGCGATTCATACCGATACGCTCAACGAGAGCGGCTTCGTCGACGACACCCTGGCTGCCTTTAAGGGGCGGGTGATTCACACCTACCACACCGAGGGCGCGGGCGGCGGTCATGCACCCGATATTATTCGCGCCTGCGCCGAGCCCAATGTACTGCCCTCCTCGACCAACCCGACCCGGCCCTACACCCGCAACACCGTAGACGAACATCTCGACATGCTGATGGTCTGCCACCACCTGGACCCGGCCATTGCCGAAGATGTGGCCTTTGCCGACTCGCGCATCCGCAAGGAAACCATCGCCGCCGAGGATATTCTCCACGACCTCGGCGCCTTCAGCATGATCTCCTCAGACTCTCAGGCCATGGGGCGCGTGGGCGAAGTGATTACCCGCACCTGGCAAACCGCCCACAAAATGCGCGTCCAGCGCGGCGCCCTGCCCGAAGACAACGAGCGTCACGATAATTTTCGCGCCAAACGCTATATCGCCAAGTACACCATTAATCCGGCTATCGCGCATGGCATCGCCCATGAAGTGGGCAGCATCGAAGTCGGCAAGCTGGCAGATCTCGTGCTTTGGAAACCCGCCTTCTTCGGGGTCAAGCCGGCGATGATTATCAAGGGCGGCTTTATCGCGGCGGCGCCGATGGGCGATCCCAACGCCTCGATTCCCACACCACAACCGGTGCATTACCGACCGATGTTCGGCAGCTTCGGAAAAGCCGCAAGACAAACGGCGGTGACCTTTGTCTGCGCCGCCGCGCTGGAAAATGATGTTGCCGGACGCTGGGGACTGGAACGGCAATTGCTGTCCTGCAAGAACACCCGTGATATTTCCAAGCGCGACATGGTGCACAACCACTGGATGCCGAATATCACGGTCGACCCACAAACCTATGAGGTGCGGGCCGATGGACAATTGCTCAGCTGCGAACCCGCCGAGGTACTGCCCATGGCTCAGCTCTACCAACTGATTTAGGAGACCGCCATGTTCGATATTCACCGCCGTCTGGACGGCCCCAGAGCCGCCGATATTGTCGACGAAATTTATCTGGATCACCTGCAGCGGGAAAAGAGCCGCTTGCGCACCCAAACACTGAAAGGCAGTGAGGCGCGCATCATTCTTGACCGCGGCAAACCACTGCGTCCCGGCGACATTTTGCTGAGTGACTGCGGCCATCAATTGCGCGTGCGCGGCGCCAAGGAGCCCGTTATCACCGCCATCAGTAGCGACTGGAAACAGTTCAGCCGCGCCTGTTACCACCTCGGTAATCGGCATGTGCGCCTGCAACTGGGCGAGCGCTGGCTGCGCATCACCCCCGACCATGTACTGGAAGCCCTGCTGCGCAGCTTCGGTTTGGAAATCTGTCACGAGCGCGCCGTGTTTGAGCCCGAACCCGGTGCCTACGACACGAGCCATGGCAGCACACACACGCACCACCACGGCCACGCTCATTCTCATGACCATCACGCTCACTGACAGCGCCCTGCTGCGCCTGCTGCAACTGGGCAGCGCTGCCCTGCCAGTGGGCGGCTACAGCTTTTCACAGGGGCTTGAGTACGCGGTCGAGATTGGCTGGGTCAGCTCGCTGGACAGCTGCGAGGACTGGCTGTCTCTCGGCCTGCGTGATGGCGTCGGTGGACTGGATCTGCCAGTCGCCAGCCGACTTTACCGGGCGCTGGAAGACGGCGACCGGGACGCCTTCCAGTATTGGAATGACTTTGCACTGGCTGCTCGGGAAAGCCGCGAGCTGCTAATGGCCGATGAAGCCATGGGGCAGGCCCTGTTGCGGCTGCTGAGACAACTCCCGCAGCCGTTACCCGATACAGCGTCCGGCATGCAGGCCTCCTTTCTCGGCGCGTTTGTCGCGACGGCCTGGCAGTGGCAAATCAGCGAATCCGCCTGCCAGATCGGGCTGGCCTGGTGCTGGCTGGAAGCGCAGATTGCGGCGGCAACCAAGCTGATCCCGCTGGGCCAGACCCAGGCTCAACAACTGCTGGGCCGTATGCAAACCGCACTTCCCCCGGTGATCGCGCACGCCGCCTCGCTGGATGACGACGCCTTGGGGGCGACCCTGCCGGGGCTGGCAATGGCCAGCGCCCTGCACGAAACCCAGTATTGCCGGTTATTCCGGTCGTGAACACGGCGGTCCGATTCACGCGGGCCACTTTGGAGAAATAAGGAGAGACCATGCAACAGTCCACATTACGCGTTGGCGTCGGCGGCCCCGTTGGCTCCGGCAAAACCGCCCTGCTGCGGGAGCTGTGTCTGGCCCTGCGCCACCGCTACAATCTCGCAGTGGTTACCAACGACATTTACACCCGCGAAGATGCCGAATTTTTGACCCGCCACGAAGCCCTCTCTGCCGACCGCATTATCGGCGTGGAGACCGGCGGCTGTCCGCACACCGCCATTCGCGAGGATGCCTCCATGAATCTCGCCGCGGTCGATGAACTCTGCCAGCGTCACCCCGGCCTGGAGCTGGTACTGGTAGAAAGTGGCGGCGACAACCTCAGTGCCACCTTCAGCCCGGAGCTGTCGGACCTGACCCTCTATGTGATTGACGTGTCGGCCGGAGACAAAATTCCCCGCAAAGGCGGCCCCGGCATCACCCGCTCTGATCTGCTGATTATCAATAAAACCGATCTCGCCCCTCTGGTCGGCGCCTCGCTTGAGGTGATGGACCGCGACGCCAAAAAAATGCGCGGCGAGCGCCCGTTTGTATTCAGCAATCTGAAAGCCGGAGACGGCCTGCAGGCCATTATCGACTTCATAGAAACCGAAGGCATGCTCCGGCCCGCCAACAGTCAGCAAGCCTGAAGCAACGAGATAACAGGGAGAAACCCATGAACAAAATATTGACGACATCACTGCTGATGCTGGGCAGTTCAGCGGCTCTGGCCCATCCCGGCCACGGCAACTGGGCCAGCTTCGGTCACGACTACGAACACCTGATCTGGCTGCTGGCGGCCATCGGCGCCAGCGCACTGATTGTGCGCCTGCTGCTCAGCCGCAAAGGCAAAGACTCAGACGCTGGCTAAGACCTTCAGCGCGGCGGCGGCCGCCGCCGTGCGATTCTCCACCCCGAGCTTGGGGAAGACAGTTTCGAGGTGCTTGTTGACGGTGCGCGGACTCATTTCCAGAATCTCGCCGATCTCGCGATTGGTCTTGCCCTGTGCAATCCAGTACAGCACCTCCGACTCCCGCTGAGTGAGCGGCAGGCGATCGCGAAGGGTCGCCGCATCGGGGCGCTCGGCCGGATCGGCCAATCGAAAAATACATTCGACGTCATCGCTGTTACTCAGCAGATAAGCATCCAGCGGTTTGGGCAAGTACTCCAGCTTATAGCGCTGCCCGCGAACCGGGGCATGAGACAACCAACGCACCAGCGGCGTAAAAATCAGCTGTGCCTGCTCATCGATTGACAGGCCGCTGAGCTGCAACAACGCCTGCGCCTCGCGGGTCGCCCATTGCAGCACTCCGGACTTGTCCAGCGTAATCAGATACTGGCCGGTGCGATCCAACGCCTGCTGAACGCTCATCGCCCGTCGGGCATTGCCCAGATGCACACGCAGTCGGGCCACCAGCTCGTCGGGGTCAACAGGTTTGCTGAGGTAATCCACGCCCCCCGACTGCAAGCCGCGTACAACATCTTCGGTATCACTCAGCCCCGTCATGAAGATCACCGGAATATCCGCCAGCGCCGTGTTCGCTTTTAAACGTCGGCAGGTCTCAAAACCGTCCATGTTCGGCATGACGGCATCAAGCAAAATAATATCCGGCTGTACCTTCTCTGCGATGGTCAGCGCCTGTTGTCCGTCCAATGCCAGCAGCACACTGATCCCGGCGGCATCCAGCGTTTCATTGATAAAGCCGAGGGTGTCGGGAGAGTCGTCGACGACCAGCGCAACCTCGTTAAGCATCCGGCTCATAAGCTGTGTTCTTCCAAAACGTGAATCACCTTCGCAAACTGAATCTGTGCCGCCAGTTCCCTTACCGTAACCGCGAGGGCGGGCGGGATCTGACCTAGGCGCTCCATTTCATCCAATGCATCCGCCAGACCACGTGCGTAGCCGATTTCCGCGAGGTGGATCAAGCGACCGGCAATGGCCGCATCAATATTGAGCTCTGCGGGATCGGGCGCCGCCACCGGCGCGGCGGTCGGCAGAATCACCGAAGACTGTCGCCACTCGATCCCCATCAGCTCTGCCAGCGTTTCCAGCAAGGTCTGTAGCTTAACGGGCTTTAGCAGATACGCATTGTAAAGCAGGTTGGGGTCGGGCCGGTTGGGCGGCTCTTCCGCATTGGCGGACAACATCAGCAGCGGCTGCGTAAAACCGGCCGAACGCAGGGCGGCGGCCAACTCGTGTCCATCCTTGCCGGGCATGCTGACATCCAGCATAAACAAATCCGGCGCGCGGTCTGCGGCTTGCTGGAGACAATGCTCTGCGTCTCTGGCCTCAACCACGTTAAAGCCCAAGGGCACCAGCATGTCGGCCATCAGGCCGCGATGCACCGGATCATCATCCACGACCATGACGGTTTTTCTGGCGCCCTCGTAACCCGTGATCACCGGCGGTTCTTCCACTTCCGCCTGATTGACAACGGACGACAGCATCAGCGTCAGGGTGAAACGACTGCCCTCGCCCTCCAGACTCTCGACCCGGATATCGCCCCCCATGATCTCCGTGAGCAGGCGCACAATGGTCAAGCCCAGTCCGGTACCTGCCACCAGTGGCGAGCCCAGTTTTCTGACCCGCTCAAAGGGTTTGAAGATCGTGGCAAGGTCATCCGCGGCAATGCCGCAACCACTGTCGAGAACCGTAAATTCCGCTACCTGCGCGCGATAGCGTACGCGAAATTCGACCTGCCCCTGATCGGTGAACTTCACCGCATTGGACAGCAGGTTCGTCAGCACCTGCCGCAAGCGCTTCTCATCGGCCCGCACAATTTTCGGCAGGGCCGACTCCGCCGTAAAGAGAAACTCGACCCCTTTGGCCTGTGCCTCAGGCGCAAAAATCTGCTGCATCTGCTGCAGTAATTCGTGGAAGTCCACCATGTCACGGCGCAACTCAATGCGCCCCGCTTCAATACGCGAAATATCCAACAGGCCCTCGATCAGATCAGCCAGGTGCTCGCCGCTACGATGGATTATTGCCAGGGAATTTCGCTGCCGCTCATCCAGCTCCTGATCGCGCCGCAATAGCTGGGTATACCCCAGAATGGATTGCAACGGCGTGCGCAGCTCATGACTGATACCACTCAGGTAGCGACTCTTGGCGTAGTTGGCCGCCTCGGCGGCCTCCTTCGCACGCTGTAACTCCTGATCGGTGCGATAGTGGGCGTCAATCTCCTCCTGCAGGCGCTGCGTTTGCCGGTCGGACTCCTGCTGCGCGACCAGTCGACTTTCGTTGGCCAGCAGAAACAGCCAAATCAGCACCCCGGTAACGATGGTAAGAATGAAGTACAGACTGGTCAGCGTATCGGCAATAACCTGGGGTTTGTCACTGTCGATGGCCATTTCAAAATAGATCACCCACAGCAAGCCCGCATTGATCGCACTGATCAGCAGAAACAGGCTAACGAAACGACCAATACGCGAGAACAGGGCGTCGAGAAGACTCGCGGAGAACCATTTTCGCAGTAGCTGCCTAGCCTGCTGGGAAAAGCGCGCATCGGTTTTGCAGCTATCCATGCAGCGTGCATCCAGCGAGCAGCACAGCGAACAAATGGTGCCGTTGTACGCGCTGCAATGAGCAACGTCTTCGCGCTCGAACTCGGACTCGCAAATCACACACTGGTGCACTTCAACCGCCGGCAATTGCGGCGAGGTTCTGGCCAGGTAGAAGCGCCCTCCGGTCCACCACGCCAGCAGCGGCGCGGCCAGCATACAGCAACCCAGAGTAATGAAATGGGTCAGGGCCTTGGCCTCGGGACCGAACTGGCCGAGGTAGGCAAGCATCCCCGCCAAAGAGGCGATTAACATGGAGCCCACACCCACCGGATTGATGTCGTAGAGGTGAGCGCGTTTGAATTCGATGTGCGCGGGGCTTAGTCCCAGACGCTTGTTAATGGCCAGATCTGCCGCCAGCGTTCCCAGCCAGGCCACCGCCACGATGGCGAAGATGCCGAGCACATTCTCCAGTACGCGATAGATACCCAGCTCCATCAACAGCAGCGCAATAACCACATTAAAGACCAGCCACACGACCCGGCCGGGGTGGCTATGGGTCAGGCGGGAGAAGAAGTTCGACCAGGCAATCGAGCCGGCATAGGCGTTGGTGATGTTAATCTTCATCTGCGAGATCAGCACCATCACGCCGGCAATCACCAAACCCAATTGCGGCATGTCGTGAAAGTAGCTGTAGACCCGCTGGTACATATGTGTGGGGTCCGCGGCCTCCGTCAGCGTCATGCCTTCACTGACAGCCAAATAGGCCAGAAACGAGCCCAGCAGCAACTTCACCAGCCCGATAAATACCCAGCCCGGCCCGGCGAACAGCACCGCCAGATTCCAGCGGCGGCGATTGGCCGCCGTGCGCTGGGGCAGAAAACGCAGGTAGTCCACCTGCTCACCCAACTGCGCAATCATCGCGATCAATACCGAGGCCGCTGCACCAAAAACCAGCAGATCAAACTGCTCGGCCTGTGCGCGCCGTCCCCCGTATTCCATCCAGCTGGGCAACTGCTCATAGTCGTGAACCGCAACCAGCACCAGCGCGGCGATCTGCAAGGCCAGCCACAGGTATTGGGTGCCGATCTGAAAACGGCTGATCAGCGTGAAACCGTGCGTCACAATGGGGATGACCGCCACCGAGCACAGGACATAGCCGAGGGCCAGCGGCAAGCCAAACAGCAGCTCCAGCGCCATGGCAAGAATAGCGGCCTCAATGGCAAAGAAGATGAACGTAAACGAGGCATAGACCAGCGAGGTAATGGTGGAACCCAGATAGCCAAAACCGGCACCTCGGGTCAGCAGGTCGATGTCGACCCCGTAGTAGGCCGCATAGCGGCAGATGGGCAAGCCCACCATAAACGTTACCGCCATCACCACAACCATCGCCACGGCGGCATTGATGAAGCCGTACTCCAGGGTCACCGCCGCCCCGAGGGCTTCCAGCGCCAGAAAGGCCGTGGTGCCCAGCGCCGTCATCGCTACCCGCTCGATACTCCAGCGCCGCACCTTTTTGGCGGTGAAGCGCAGTGCATAGTCTTCGAGGGTTTCGTTGACGACCCACTGGTTGTAGTGGCGCCGCACCGGAAAAATCTGTTGATTCACGGACATAGTCAGTGGCTACCTTGTTGCCGCCGGAACACGGCTGCATGAACGGCGTCTTGTTCTGTTTAGAGTCTTGCGACGCACAGGCTCAAAGTAGTGCAACAACTATGCCGAGAGACCACACTTAGTCAGTAGACAATGGCAGGGTTTGGCGATCGCGGACTCCCCAGTGCGTCCCGATAGGAGGGCCGGTCCTCACCTTCATCTCGCACATCCAGTTCGCGGGCCAGTTCAGCACCAATGACGGTATGCCCCGACAGCGACTGAGCCCGATCACTGTGCGCCAAGGCGTAGAGAATATGGCCGGTAAATTCCGGGCGCTCCGCCGTTTTACTGAACTCCCGGTACTGCTCGGGATTAACCTGACTGGCGACCGCGGCACGCTCCGTCATCAGCGGCCCCATCCAGATTGAGACGGTATGCACGCCGGTGCCGCGCAGGTCCACCGCCATATCGTGAGCGAACTTATCCAAACCGGCTTTTTGCGCGCCGTAGGCCGGTCCATGCATATAACAGCTCGCACCAAACGAAGAACCAAAGGCAATCAAACCCGACCCTTGAGGCACCATGATATTGGCCGCGTGCCAGCTGGCAACATACGCCGAGCGCAAGCCGACATCGAGAATCCCCGCCGCGCCCAGATCTTTTTCCCAGAACGGCTTTTGCTCAATCAGCTGAGGATGCATGTAGGTGGCGTTATTTACGAGGATATCCAGCCGCCCCTGTTCTTGCTGAATCTGCTCAAACAGTGCGGCTACCTGCGTATCGTCGCTGTGGTCACAGAGCACCGCAATGCCCTTGCCACCGGCTGCGGTAATGGCCTCGGCGGTTGCCGCGACGGTGCCAGGCAGCACCGAGCCATCCCAGGCTTTGGCCTCACCGGGCGTCACCGTTCGGCCCGTGACATAAACGATCATGCCATGCGCACCGAGAGCGCGGGCAATTCCCGCACCTGCACCACGGCTGGCGCCGGTAACCAATGCAACCTGTTGCGTCATCGTTATTTTCCTTTTAGATCAATGGTGGCGGTCTGCTTGTACAAACGCTTTGAAGAAAAGATGCGATGTTTTACCCGCCAGCCTTCAGGGGTTTTTATCAACTCGTCGTAGTAGGAGCCGAAGTGCATGGGATAGCCGTTGCTGAGCGTATCGCTGCGCGGTACTGGGGCGATAATGCGAAAATACTGACGCACAATGCCGTCCTCAGCGCTGTCATCAATATGGATATTGCACATCAGATGCGCCAGTGGATGCTGACCCTCCTCATCCATATAACGCTTGATCTCAGCCAGCCCATTCAGCGTAACCAGACCCCGTACTTCGAATACCGCATCGACACAGAAAATGCCGTCCATTGCCGACCAATTGCGGTCATCGACCGCATCGCCATAGCGGCCAGGCAGCTCGTGAAGTAGCAGGCGATCTTCAACACTCAGGCGTGACATTTGCGACAGCTCTCATAAATGATGATGTGCCATGCTAGTCATTCCACTTCTGCGACGCTCCCCCCAAACAGATCAGAACCGCGCTCGCTGTGTGCCGCTCACCCGGCTACACTATGGGCCTGCATAAAAACAGGAACGGAAACAGGAGCGGGGCATGCCGCTGATTACCTTCATCAACCACAATGGCGACGCCTGGGAAGCCGAAGCTCAGAGCGGCCAGAGCTTGATGCGCGCGGCTGTCGACAACGGCATAGACGGCATTCTTGCGGAGTGCGGCGGCGCCTGTAGCTGCGGCACCTGCCACTGCTATATCGACGCGCCCTGGTTTGATCAGCTCCCCCCGGCCAGCGATATGGAAAACAGTATGCTGGAGGCCGTTCTGGAGCCTCAGGACAACAGCCGTCTTAGCTGCCAGCTTGAGGTCACCGACGCCATGGAGGGAATGACGGTGCACCTTCCCGCGTCCCAGTATTAAGCCGAGGTCCCGGCCTGATGGCATCACATCGCCTTTTACCGTTGGCCGTTGCGGTAATGTTCAATACCGCCTGCAGCCTGTCACCACCGGCAGCGCCGCTGACGCTGGAGCCCCCTGCTCCGGCAAGCACCAGCGCGCTGCTTGAGCAGGGCCAGCACTTCGGTCTGGACAATAATCCACTGACCCCAGACGATCATATTCTGGCCATGACACCGGATATGCGTTATTTCGTTGGCGAACAGGTTCCCGCCGCGCTCTCAGAACAAGCGCGGCTGCGCTACTTGGTCGACGCGCTCATTCGCCCGTCGCAGCTCGGACTGGAATATGCGCCCGGCGTCACCCTGACCGCCACCGAAACCTTTGACGAACGCCGGGGGGACTGCTTGTCATTAAGCGCCCTGTTTGTCGCGATGGCCCGCGAGGCCAAGTTGAATGTCTATTTCAACGAGGTCAGCGTACCGCCAAGCTGGGAGATGCTCAGCGATAACAGCTCGGCGATCTACAAACATATCAATGCCGTCGCCGTGATCGATGACAAGCCGCAGGTTATCGACTTCAGTGTTGATATCTACGACTACCGCTATCCACAAAAGCAGGTCGACGACGATATTGCCGCCGCGCAGTACTACAGCAACCTCGGCGTGAAACAACTCAATGGCGGCGACCCGGCAACGGCCTACGCCTATTTCCGCCGGGCATTACACCTCGGTCCGGAGGAAGCCTACATCTGGGGCAATCTCGGCGTGCTGCTGCGGCGCGAGGGACTGCTGGACGAAGCGGAGGTCGCCTTTCGCAAGGCCCTTTCACTGGACCCCGAAGAAGCCGCCGCACTGTCCAACCTCGCAAGACTTTATCGCAGCGAGGGACGACGCGACGAAGCTCGCGCGCTGGAAGTGGTGATTGCCGAGCGACAGCGGAGCAATCCCTTCTGGCACTACAGTCGGTCGCGGGCAGCCTTTGAACGGGGCGATTTCGACGAGGCGCTGACGTCCATACATCGGGCCATTCGGCTCAATCGCGAGGAATATCGCTTCTATCAGTTTGCCGCCGTCATATACCGCCGCCAGGGAAACGATAAAAAATATGAAGAATATGGCTTGCGGGCCGCACAGGCGAAATTCGCCAGCCAGCAACACACCCCCTGACAGGCGCTCACAAAAAAGGGCACCCGAAGGTGCCCTCTAGTCGCCTGGAGAAGGCCTAAAACTCGTATTGAATGCTCGCGCTGAAGGTCGTTCCTACCTCTTCCTCGTAGGTTGTTACTTCGCGACCTGCGTTCTCACGCTGGATCTCTACACCGTCATCCAAGATGTTTTTCACCTTAAGCTTCACAATCAAGCCTGGCGTCGGGTAGTAGGAATATGTGGCATCAAGCGAGTTGAAAGGCTGCTCATAAGCATCTGGCTCGCCGTTGCGACCCGCAAAGTAGAGACGCTCACCAAATACGTTATATGACAGCGTTGCCGCGTGTTTCTCATCCGGCGAGTCATACCCGAGTATCAGGTTGGCTGCGTAGTCAGAGGCTCCCACGAGGTCACGCTTGGCATTGGTAGGCGCATCAGCTTTATCACCAGCAACCAATTCGGTATCCAGCAAGGTCAGGTTGCCCTGCAGGAAGAACGGCAGCAGATGGTCAGAGAGGTCTCCGAGGCTCTTCATGAACTCGACTTCTGCACCCAGAATCTCAGCACTTTCCGCATTGATGATTTCGACAGCAGTATTGGTATCACCTGCTGCGGCCTGGAACAACTCGATCGGGTCGGTGATGTCTTTATAGAACACCGAAACGGTCAAGCTGTCGCTGTTACTGAAGAACCATTCCGCACGCACATCGTAGTTCTTGAACTGCGAAGGCAGTACATCCGGGTTACCAAACACTAGGGCATCGGTTACCGGATCCACGTAGCTGGAATCGGCAATCTCACGCAGGTCAGGGCGAACCGTGGTTTCGCTGTAGCCGAAACGCAGCTGGAAGTCCTCTGCCCAAAAACCCGGCAGCATATATGTAGCCGCCAATGACATATAGGTGTCGTCATCCTGGAAGACGGCATTCTGTAGTTCTTCTGCAATCACTTCCGGGCTGGCACCGTCATTGACAATGATAGGGCTACCGTCAAAATCCAGCGGATCCCAAGTCAGACCAACCTGCTGATAGTCCTCATAGCGAAGACCGGCAACAATGCGCCAAGTATCCTGCCAGGTTACATCCAGCTTACCGTAGTAGGCATCGACGCGATTGGCCGCAATGTAACTTTCCGAGTTACTCCCCGCGACGGCAATCTGATAACCGTTATTGGGGTCGAGCAGGTTTGCATCGCTGAAGACAACATCCAGCGGCCCCGTACGAACGGCGTCACTGGCATCGACTGAGCCCAAACCGAATTCCAGCTGACGATATGAGCGCGCTTTCTGCCAGTACTCGCTACCACCGCTGACCTCGACCTTCCAGTCCATAGTAGAGAACGGCATTTTGACTTCCCAACCGTAGCTCTCCACTTCGTCTTTCAAGTCGGTAAAGCGATAGTCCGCCGCGGTGCCATTCGCTGCCACGGTGTTTCTGCCATTACGTGGCTGGCGGGTTTGAACATCAATTTCACTGGGAATTTCTGTCGTCGACTCACTATCTGAATAGAACCAATTAAACTTCAGCCCTTCAGCAACAGCCAACGGATCCCAGCCGATCATCTCTCGAGTTACTTCACCAAAGGTGTGTTCACCGCGGATCTGATTGACCTTCATCTCGCGCTGCTCGTAGCGAATCGAGTAAAGGCGATCGGAAATACCGCCGCTGATCGGCTGGTCATTGTCGTAGCTATCTGCAATAGCCACTTCGTCATCGGTATTTCGAAGATAAAGGCTGGTGGTTTCCAAAGAGTGATCTTCGTTGAGGCGTAAACCGAAGTTCAGGTTGGCCGCCAACGACGTGTTTTGCGTCGTTTTGTCACGGAACTCGACTTCATCACTGTCGGAAATTGAACGGGCCGTTGAACTTTTCTTGCGCCAGGTACGGTCGTATGACACGCCAGCCAGCACACCAAATTCAATCTCCTCCGACTCACCCAAATAGAACCGGTTACCGATATTCACTTCTCCAGAATAATTCTGGTCGTCATCGGTCTCGTAGACATTGATATTACGATACAGGCCAGTAGCCAACTCGCGATTGATCTGCTCAGCATCCGCCAGCGTCGCATTGGGATTGGTTTGGCGAAGGTCAGTAAGAATATCGTTGCGATCCAAGCTGCCACGATATTTCTGCAACGCACTTTTCAAACTGGCAGCCAGAGCCCGAGTACCATCGTCATTGCCGAGGATATCGTCACTGCCACCTTTGTAGGTCACCAAGCCATCCCTGGACTCGGTATTGAAATCAGTCCCTACTTCGAGAGTAAAAACAAAGTCAGTGGGAATACCCTTGGTTCGGATGTCGACATTACCACCACCAAAAGCAGCAGGCATATCGGCAGAATGAACTTTCTGTACCGCAAGACTTTCCACAATCGACGTTGGGAAAATATCCAGAGGGATAACGCTTCGGCTCAAGTCTGGCGAAGGGACTACAGCCCCGTTCAACAAGGTGCTGGAGTAGCGTTCACCCAGACCACGAACAAAGACAAACTTATCGTCGATTAAGGTCACACCCGGTACGCGGCGAAGTGCTGCAGCAACGGTGGAGTCTCCAATCCGGCCAATCGCCTCAGAGCCGAGAAAGTCGACGGCGACTTCCTGCTCAAGGCGTTCGATGACCAGATTTTCGGCCGAGCTCTTCAGTCGCCCGACCACAACAACCTCTTCCAGCGGCTTGTTGAAGCTGAGATCGGAATCCGCCTCTTGAGCCACTGCAGAGATGGCCATACTCAGCGCAGTCAGGCTGAATACTGGCAGCATCCCTTTCTTAACAATCTGCTTTTTCATCGGAAAAAACCCACTAGTAATTGACCGGTGTTCAACAGAAAGGGCGCCGTAGGGCGCCCTCTGTTCACGGCTTGGCGTCGTGCATTCAGGCCTGTTGCTTATTCAAACCAAAGCGGTGCAGCACTGTTCGCGGGGTCGAGACCAAAGGCCCAGTTGGCCGTCCAATCGTCGTCTTCCGTTACGGCGCCGATGTAAGCGCGGCCTTCAGCAGGAGTCACAGTGGGTGCTGCGCCACCAAGCTTCATGTCTGCCAGCGGCAGAGAGTAGAAGCCGTTCAGGATTTCCAGGTTGGCATTGCTCGCCGCAGTGGGGTCTTCACCCGCTTCCAACGTTTGATAGGTGTCGTTGCTTTCTTGCAGCCACGCCAACTGGGTCTTGCCGCTGTTAGGCAGGTTGTCGCCATCTGTCAGGTCCTGACAGGCAATGATGCTGCTCTCGATTTTCAGCTCGCCATCATCAGCCGCTTCCAGGCCTTCATCATCAATGCGAACACAATAGTTGTAGTCGTCGTCACCCAGTTTCACATCACCTTTGTAGGCAGTGGTGATCAGGGCGTTGATGATTGTCGGGAAGTGCGCTTCGCGAATACGCATGCCCTGACCGGGATCGTGAGTACCGGTGCCATTGGGCTCGCCAGTCACCTCGGTAGCAGACACGATACAAGTGAGGTTTTTGATAGTCGCGCGAGAGTTCAGGCCACGATCAATGAAGTCCTGCAGAGTCGCGGCATCTTTGCTGGAGTAGCTGCCAATACCATCTGACTCTACACAGCGGTTGCCGTCATTTTCTGACTGGATGACCAGGGCATAGTCGATTGTGCCGCGGTAGCCTTCATCAACATCGATGGAGTCATCGCGAACATACAATGCAACATAGTGGCTGACATTCACTGCGCCGCCGAAGAATTCAATACCATCGTCGTAGGTTGAATACGCTTGCAGATAATCAACTGTCGTACCTGAGCCCACAGCATTGAAGGAAATACCGTTGAGCTCATTGTCTTCTTCAACTTCAAAACCGGTGTGCTTAACGATGAAGTAATTCAGTGAGCCCGAGCTGTCGGCATTGTTATCACCGCCGTAGTGAGTTTGGCCAGCACCCGCTTTACCTTCAGCAGCCACGTGGCAATCACTGGTAGCGAGGTTATCGTCATCAAAAGTCCCGGTGTAGGCACACTTATTGGTGACACCGAAGCCATTGATGATCAAGCCACCCCACTGCTGCACGTCTTCTGCGCCAACCGCGTCTTCAACGGCATCAGAAACAGAAGTAATAGTAACCGGAGCACCTTGTTCGCCGTTGGCAAAGATTTGCGAACCACGGTTGATGACCATGTAATCGTCGCTGCCCTGGAATGCCAGCGTTACACCTGCTTCAATTTCAATGGCAGAGCCATCACCGCCTTCAACAATACCCGCAGCAGCCATGTCAGCGTCGTTATCGTAGTTACGACCAACAACCAGGCTGTCGCGGAAAATGTGGACACCGCCGTTGCTAAGCTTGGTGAAAACCACCGGGTCAGTAGCAGCAACTTCAATGGGATTAGTCAGGCTGACGAAATCTGAACCATAAATACAGTTGACGCCATCAACGCTACCCTGACGAGTCACGCCGTTGTCATTGTACGAGGCACAGAAGTTAGTGCCGCCAGTTGAACCGCCACCAGTGCTGTTATCAACTGAATTGTTCTGGGCGTTGATATTGATGTCGCCACCGCCGCCACAACCAACCAGGGCCATAGCCGAGGCCATTGCTGTCATCGCAAAAAGCTTTTTCATAGGGACTTATCTCCGTAACCTTCTCAATAAGGGCATAGGTAATTTGTCGATGGGGCGTATGCTAGGCGGGAGGAATGACAGATGCGTGAACGTAATGTGACGAAAATGTTTCACGAATTGTGACAACAACACGGCGAGGGATTAAAAATCAGCCAAAATCACACTGGATAAGTCATAAAACTGTCATAAAATGTAAATAAAATTGCCATCTTCTTAGTACCACTCGGCATTTGGATACCCAGAATCATGACAAGTACTTTCCGGCAGTTACGTTATATCCCGTTGTTTATCATGGGCTTTTCTGCTTCTTATAACGCAGCCGCGCAGACGAGCACCTCGCCAGAGCTTCTGGATATCTTGGTAGAAAAACAAATCCTGACCGAGAGTCAGGCAGAAGAGATTCGACAGGCCGAGAAAGAGCGCCGCAGTGTGAATAATGCCGTTGTGGACATCGGCAGCGGCGGTCTGAAAGTGAAAAGTGCAGATGGGCGCAGCAGTTTTCAATTCGGCGGTCGCCTCCACGCAGATGCCGCGGTTCACGACCACGAGGAACTGGCCGGACAGCAGGACGGCATTGATGGCACCCAGATTCGACGCGCACGTTTGTATGCCAAAGGCGATATCGGCAAACAGTGGTCTTACCTGATCGAAGCCGATTTTGCCGGCAACAAAACCAGCCTCAAAGATGCGACGCTGGGCTACCATTTCAGCGGACTGCCGCTGACGGTGACCGTAGGGAATCAGAAGCAAGCTGTGAGCATGGAGATTGAAGAAAGCTCCAACGATATCCCCTTTATCGAGCGCTCGCTGGTCGCCGGCATTACCACGCCCTATTTTGATCGCGCTATCGGCATTACCGCTGCATCAGGTGGCGACAACTGGCACTTCAAGACCGGCTTGTTCGGGGACGGCGTCTCGGATGGCGACGCGGATGAAGGCACTGGCTTTGGCCTGCGCGCTACCTATGCGCCGATAGTCAGTCGCACCCGCCTGCTGCATGTAGGGGGCTCATTCGGCTTGCGCAATACCAGTGACGATGGCTTGGCTAACGGCAAGTCACCCGGCTTTTCCTACAAGACCACCAATTTTTCAGACCTGAAACCGGTCAGCGCCAGCATCGCTGACATGGAGCAGGTGCAGACCGGCGTGTTTGAGCTCGCTGCCATGTGTGGGCCGTGGACGTTTCAAAGTGAATACGCGGTTACGGATGTCAGCCGCGAAACCGGAGACGACCTGAGCTTCTCCGCCTACTACGCGCAGGTGGCCTATCTCATCAATGGCCAGCGCCGTTATAAGGCGTCTGAAGGCGAGTTCAAATACCCCAGCATCAATGCCGACTTCAATCCTGAGCAAGGACACTGGGGCGCAGTGGAACTGGCTGCCAGATTCGATCATATCGACCTGGAGGATGGGGATATTTCCGGTGGCGAGGCCGACCGGATAACCCTGGCGTTGAACTGGTATCTCAATCGCAATGTGCGAATGATGCTGGACTACAGCCACAGCTATGAACTGAAAGGCGGGGCGTTGCAGAATGTCAACGGCGAGCTCGCCGATGACATCGACACCTACGCCATGCGGGTGCAGCTGAGCTTCTAACTGGCAAACAGCCTCGCCAAGCAGGCAAAAAAAGGCCATGCATACTGCATGGCCTTTTTTTATATCACTGCGCGAATGTCGCGCCGCCCTCTTAAGCGAAGGGGTGACGCAGGACAATCGTCTCTACGCGGTCCGGGCCGGTAGATACGATATCGATGGGGACATTCAGCAGGGCTTCGAGACGCTCGATGTAGGCGCGCGCATTCGCGGGCAGCTCATCCAGCGATTTCACACCGATGGTCGACTCGGTCCAGCCGGGCAGCTCTTCGTAGACCGGCGTGATCTGATCGTAGTCTTCACAGTCGAACGGTGCCGAGATCGACTCGCCGGCAGGGTTCTTGTAGTCGACGCAGACTTTCACCGTTTCCAGTCCGTCCAGCACGTCGAGCTTGGTCAGGCACAAGCCGGTAACGCTATTGATGCGCACTGACTGGCGCAGCGCCACGGCATCGAACCAGCCACAGCGACGGGCGCGGCCCGTGGTTGCTCCAAACTCATGACCCTGCTTCGCCAGATGCGCACCCACATCATCAAACAGTTCTGTGGGGAACGGGCCGCTGCCTACGCGGGTAGTGTAGGCTTTGGTAATACCCAGTACATAGTCCAAGTACAGCGGACCAAAGCCGCTGCCGGTGGCCGTGCCGCCTGCAGTGGTGTTTGAGGAGGTAACAAAGGGGTAGGTGCCGTGATCGATATCCAGCAATGAACCCTGCGCACCTTCGAACAGAATATTGGCACCGGCTTCGCGATACTCGTGCAACGCGCTGGTGACATCCACCACCATCGGGCGCAGCTCTTCAGCCATGCGCAGGGCCTCGTCCAGTGTCTGCTGGTAGTCCACCGCCTCGACCTTGTAATACTGGGTCAGGGTGAAGTTGTGGTAATCCATCACCTCTTTCAGCTTTTCAGCAAAACGCTCGGCGTGGAACACATCGCCAAGACGCAGACCACGACGGGACACTTTATCTTCATAGGCCGGGCCAATGCCGCGGCCGGTGGTACCGATTTTGGCATCGCCACGGGCCAGCTCGCGGGCTTTGTCCAGCGCCACATGGTAGGGCAGGATCAGCGGACAGGCGGGGCTGAGTCGCAGGCGCTCACGCACCGGTACGCCGCGCGTCTCCAGTTCGGCCATCTCTTTCAGCAAGGCCTCAGGTGACAGCACAACACCGTTGCCGATCAGGCAGGTCACGCCTTCGCGCAGGATGCCCGACGGAATCAGGTGAAGAACGGTTTTTTCACCGCCAATAACCAGGGTGTGACCAGCATTGTGCCCCCCTTGAAAGCGGGCGACCGCATTGGCCTGATCCGTCAGCAGATCGACGATCTTGCCTTTGCCTTCGTCTCCCCACTGGGTGCCCAATACCACTACATTCTTGCTCATATCCGCATCTCTGGATAAAGGTTCTGACTTACCCCAGTGGCTTAACCAGCCACTGGCCATTCTCTTCTACAAGTTGACGATCGCAGTCACCTGCCATCGATTGCCCTGGCAAACCACTGACTACCCGCTCACCGGACTCGCGTAATTGCTGTACCACCTGCCACTGCTCAGCGGAGTCGCTGTAGGGAGCATAAATCCCCCCTGTCGCGGCGCTCGCGGGCAGCAGGCTGATCAGGGCTTTGAGATCAATACTGAAGCCAATAGCCGGACGACCACGGCCAAACAGCTTGCCGATGTCATCGTAGCGGCCACCGGAAGCCAACTGTTGCCCGTGCTCACTCACCAGAGCCGAGAATACCAAGCCGGTGTGGTAGTGGAAGCCGCGCAATTCGGCCAAGTCGAAATAAAAGCGCAGTTCAGGAATGCGCTGGGACAGCTGCTGGTGAAGCGCAGACAGGCTGTCGATGGCGGCCACCGCGGCATCATTGTCGGCAAACAGTTCACGGCCTTTGGCCAGCACATCGCTGCCGCCGTGCAAGGCATTGAGCCCGCGCAGCTGTTCGGCAATTTTCTCACTCACTGACAAGCCAGCCACGAACTCTTCCAGCTCTGCGGCGGCCTTGCGTTGCAGGATATCGAAATAGCGCTTCTGCTGCTCTTCGCTGAGGCCAGCGGCGCTGACGACCGCCTGATAGACACCCACGTGTCCGGTGTCCAGGGTGATATTGCTGAGCCCTGCAACCCGCAGGGTCTCCAGCATCAAACAGATAATTTCCAGGTCGCTGGCCTGGCTGTTGTCGCCGTACAGCTCGGCACCGAGTTGAATCGGCGAGCGCGACGCCAGCGGCTTTTTGGGGCGAGTGTGCAGCACGCTTCCCGCGTAACAGAGTCGTACCGGCCCTTCGCGCTTCAGGCTGTGGGCGTCAATGCGCGCAGCCTGAGGGGTGATATCGGCGCGCAAGCCCATCAGGCGGCCGGTTAACTGATCGGTCACACGGAACGTCAGCAGGTCGATGTCGCTGCCCAACCCCACCAACAGGGACTCGGTGAATTCCAGCATCGGCGGAATCACCAGCTCATAACCCCAGCGTTTATAGAGATCGAGCAGACGGCGGCGCAGATGCTCCACCTGCTCCGCTTGTTCAGGCAGCAGTTCTTCCACCCCATCGGGGAGTAGCCAGCGATCAACCAGGGTCATAAATCACAATCTCTCGACGTGTTGTTTCAGCGCAGGAAATTCAGCATCAACAGCCCGACAACCATGCTTGCCAGGCCCAACATCCGTACTTTTTGGCTATCCAGATCGGCCATGCGATAGGCCATCATGCGCCAGCGATCGGGGCTGAGAAATGGCAGAATTCCTTCAATCACCAGCACCAGACTCAATGCAACTGCCAGTTCTTGCCACATTTCCCACGCCCGCTAAAAACAAAAAAATCCGTGCGGGTTACAGCGCATTCAGCACTGGCCCTGCCCGGATGCGCGAATGATACCACAATCGCTGCGATTGGCGGCATGGCAGCGACGTTTATGGGCGTCGCTGCCAACTACTCACACTTACTTGCCGCTGCCGCTTTTCAGGTAGCGGAAAAACTCGCTGTCACTATCGAGTACCAGCAGATCTCCGCCGTTTTCAAACGACGCTTTATAGGCCGTGAGGCTGCGCACGAAGGCGTAGAATTCCGCATCGGCGCTGTAAGCGGCAGAGTAGATTCGTGCGGCCTCGGCATCACCTTCACCGCGAATCACCTGAGAATCACGATAGGCGTTCGCGGCAATTACTGTGCGCTCGCGATCGGCGGTTGCGCGGATTTTCTCTGCCTGCTCACGACCGGTCGAACGGTGCTCGCGGGCTTCCCGCTCACGCTCGGAAGTCATCCGGTCAAATACCGACTGACTGACCTGAGCGGGCAGATCAATGCGCTTCACCCGCACGTCAACCAGCTCGATACCGAACTCCGCCGTCGTGATGGTGTTCAGCTCGGAGGTCAGATCCGTCATCAGTGAATCACGCTCGCCGGACACCACCTCATGGAAGGTGCGCTCACCGAATTTGTTACGCAAACCGGTATTGATGCGCTGCGCCAGCAGGCCTTCGGCACGCTGCTCTTCCCCGTTGGTCGCGGTGTAGAAAGTTTCGGTGTCGATAACTTTCCACTTGGCGTAGAAATCCACATCCAGCGGTTTCTTCTCATTGGTCAGGAAACGCTGGGTCGGCGCATCCAGGGTGAGAATGCGGCGCTCGAACTTGCGAATGGTGTGCACAAAGGGCGTTTTGAAACCCAGCCCGACTTTCACATTCGGGTTGACCACCTCACCGAACTTGAGCATTACCGCCCGCTCGGTTTCCTTAACAATGTAGATAGAGTTGTAGCCGATGACGACGATCGCCAGTACGGCCAGCAGTATCGTGAATTGACGATTAGCCATGATTAACGACCCTCCCGGCGGCTTGTTTGACTGTCGCGACGCAGTTGCTCAACGACCCGATCGGTCAGATCGCGGATATCCACTTCGCCGCTGCCCATCGGGCGCGAGGTAGTCCGTTGCTCCATCAGCTTATCCAGGGGCAGGTACATCATATTGTTGCCGCCCTCGACATCAACCATCACCTTACTGGTACCGGCGTACAGTTCCTGCAGGGCATCAATATAGAGACGCTCGCGGGTCACCTTCGGCGCCTTTTTGTACTCGGCAGCCAGCTCAACAAAACGCTGCGCTTCACCCTCTGCTTTGGCAATCACCTGCTCTTTGTAAGCCTGGGCCTCTTCCAGCTGACGCTGGGCGGCACCGCGGGCTTCAGGAATCAAGCCATTCGCGTAGGCTTCCGCCTCGTTTTTCAGTCGCTCGCGGTCCTCTTTGGCGCGGGTCACGTCATCAAAGGCGTCCTGCACCTGCGACGGCGGCTGCGCGTCCTCGATGTTGACCTTGGCAACCTGAATGCCACTTTGATACGCGTCGAGATAATTTTGCAGGCGCACCTGAGTATCGACCGCCACTTCTTCACGGCCTTCAGTGATGACCTGATCCATTTTCGAGCTGCCCACCACATGACGCAGTGCGCTTTCCAGTGCGTGTTCGAGGCTCAGCTCCGGGCTCTTCACTTTCAACAGGAAATTGGCTGGATCCGACACGGTGTACTGCACCGAGACGGAAATATCGACGATGTTTTCATCTTCGGTCAGCATTTGTCCGCGGCTGGCGGCAGCCCGAACCTTGGTGGTGTTGATGATATTCACATCATCGACCAGTGGTGGCGCCCAGCGCAGGCCCGGCATCACCGTGGCGTGGTAGACACCGAAGCGCAGCACTACTGCACGCTCCTGCTGATCAACCTGGTAGAAACCAAAAAGTCCCCAGACGATAACAGCCAGCACCGCGAGAATGCCGATGCTGCCAGCATTCATGGCCAGACCACCACCATTGTTGCCGCTATTACCGCCGTTTTTGCCACCGCCGAACAGACTGTTCAGCCGGTCCTGCAGCTTTTTCAGCGCCTCATCCAGATCCGGTGGCCCCTGGTTATTGTTGCCTCCTCCCCAGGGATCGTTATCTCGACCTCCACCCGGTTCATTCCAGGCCATAGGTTTCTCCTGTGTGCTTGCGTTAAGCGCCCGCGTGCAGGCTTGTAACGCCAACACGAATCGAGCCAAGTAATTGATTGAAGCGGCAGTCTAGCAGATTTGGACTGCGCTGCTAATCACTGCTCCAGCCAATCGGGGACTGGCGGACGCGGTGTCTTTCTGTGCACGGTCAGGGCGTCTTCCCGAAGCGATTCGGCCGCGAGAAAGCGCTGCCAGTCTGCTTCTGGCAAACGCAACTGCAAGTGGAAATTGCCCTGCTCGTCCAGCGATTCATTCTTTACTGCATCCAGCGCATAAAGGCGGGCACGCAGTTTTCCTTCTGCGGCACTCAAGGTCATCGCCAGGTCGGCAATCTCGCCCCCCAGCAACTCACTGAGCGCCTGTTTGAGCAAATCCAAACCCTGTCGCCGCTGGGCCGACAACCAGACTCGCAGCGGCTTACCGTGCTCATCACGTTCAATACGCGGCGAGCTGCCCAACAGATCGGTTTTGTTGTAGACCTCCAGCACCGGAATATCGTCGGCGCCAATCTCTTCGAGCACACTGCGCACCTGAAAAATATTATCGCTGCGTTCAGGATCGGCACAGTCCACCACATGCAGCAGCAAGTCTGCCAGCGTGGCTTCCTCCAGCGTCGCGCGAAATGCCTCAACCAACTTGTGGGGCAGGTGGCGAATAAAGCCTACAGTGTCGGCCAGCACTACCGGCCCCACATCGTCGATGGCGATACGCCGCAGCGTCGGATCCAGCGTGGCAAACAGCTGGTCTGCCGCGTAGACCTCGGCCTGCGTCAATACATTGAACAGCGTGGACTTGCCCGCGTTGGTATAGCCCACCAGCGATACAGCGGGGATATCGGCCCGCCGACGGGCGCGACGCGCCTGCTCCCGCTGGCGGCGCACCTTGGCGAGACGGGCCTGAATACTTTTGATTCGCGCCCGCAGCAGTCGGCGGTCAGTCTCCAACTGGGTTTCACCCGGACCACGCAAACCAATCCCGCCCTTCTGGCGCTCAAGGTGGGTCCAGCCGCGGATCAGCCGGGTCGACATGTGCTCGAGCTGTGCCAGCTCAACTTGCAGCTTGCCCTCGTGGGTACGGGCGCGCTGGGCAAAGATATCGAGAATCAGACCGGTACGATCAAGCACGCGACACTTCAGCTCGCGCTCGATATTGCGTTCCTGACTGGGGGAAAGGGCGTGATTGAACAGCACCAGCTGTCCATCGTGCTCAGCCAGTGCCTCTCGTATTTCGTCGAGTTTTCCGGAGCCGACAAACAGGCGGGGATCGGGGTGCTGGCGCTGACCGGTGATAAAGGCGACGGGATCTCCCCCGGCCGATGTCACCAGCTGCACAAACTCATCGGCGTCTTCGCGGGCGTCCTCACTGTTGAGATTCAGGTGGACAAGTACCGCGCGTTCACCGGAATCGGGGCGTTCAAATAGCAAGGACGAACCTCAGAATCAGACGTACCGCTTAGGCGTTTTCTTGCTCGTCGTCTTCCGGCGGATGCGCCATGGGCAGACGAACAACGCGAGAGGGGACCACGGTAGAAATGGCGTGTTTGTAGACCATTTGGCTGACGGTGTTTTTCAGCAGAACGACAAACTGATCGAAAGACTCGATCTGTCCCTGCAGCTTAATGCCGTTTACCAAATAAATAGAAACCGGAATACGCTCCTTGCGAAGAATATTCAGATAAGGGTCTTGTAAGCTGTGCCCTTTTGACATGCTAATCTCCTTGTTGCCCAAATCGGGCGCTGATAAAAAGTATCAATCAAAATACGAGCTGTGGACCGAGAGCAGCCTCGCAAGTTCGCAAATTAACCTAGGTTGGCCCAGTATAGCGCATGTCAATCACTTATAGCATTGCCGAGCGCCGCTATCACGGTATTTAGTTGATCTTCGCGACGCTCGCCAGTTCCCAGCCACTGTAAATCTTTCCAGCCCCGCAGCCAGGTCATCTGTCGCTTGGCAAGTTGGCGGCTGGCAATCAGTGCCCGCTCGAAGGCCTCATCCAGATCATAACGCCCCTGCAAATGCAGCCAGACCTGGCGATAACCCACGGCGCGAACGGCGGGCAGCTCCTCGTGCAGGTCGCCCCGCGCCATCAGGCTGCGCACCTCCTCAACAAAACCCTGCTCAAACATGATCCGCAAGCGCAGCGCGATCCGGCGATGCAGTTCGGCGCGATCCGGCGGCGCCACCGCAAACTGAAAAAACTGCCAGGGCGGACGTTGCTCGATCTGACGCGCACGCCATTCACTCATCGTCACGCCACTGGCGCGATAGACTTCCAACGCCCGACTGAGTCGCTGACTGTGATTGGGGTGAATCTGCTCGGCGCAGGCCGGATCCACCCCCGCCAGCTCGGCATGAATGGCTGGCCAGCCCTCGCGCATCGCCTTGTCGGCGATGGCCTCGCGAATTGCAGGATCGGCCTCGGGCATGTCGGCGAGCCCTTCCAGCAGCGCCTTGAAATACAGCATGGTGCCGCCCACCAACAGGGGAATCCGCCCCGCGTCGCTACTGCGCTGCATTTCCCGCAGGGCATCGCGGCGGAACATCGCCGCAGAATAGGCCTCGGAGGGGTCGCAAATGTCCACCAGTGCATGGGGGTAGCGCGCCAGCTCTGCCGGGCCGGGTTTGGCGCTGCCAATATCCAGCCCCCGGTAAACCAGCGCGGAATCCACGCTGATAATGTCGCAGGGCAGTGCGTCGCAGAGCGCCATGGCCAAATCGGTTTTACCCGAGGCCGTCGGCCCCATCAGTAGAATAGCCGTTGGCAGGGCGGAAGGCTCAGCGACCACGCAGGAACCACTTGTCGAGCTCGGCCATGCTCACCTGTACCCAAGTAGGACGGCCATGATTGCATTGGCCGCTTCGCTCGGTGGCTTCCATGTCCCGCAGCAGGCCGTTCATTTCGGGAATCGTGAGCCGTCGATTGGCGCGAACCGAGCCATGACAGGCCATGGTCGCGAGAATTTCATTGATATGGGCAGCAATCCGGTCGGTACTGCCATATTCCAGCAGGTCGGCGATCACATCGCGCACCAGTTGCTCGACCTGACTGTCAGCGAGAATCACCGGCAGTTCGCGTACGACCAGCGATTCCTGAGAAGCCCGCTCGACGCGCATGCCCAGCTCGGCAAATACCGCCGCGTGCTGCTCGGCACAATCGGCTTCGCGCTCGCTGACCGCCAGCGACTGCGGCACCAGCAGGGGCTGACTTCGCAAGCCCTCGCCGTCTCTGGCCGCCTTCATACGTTCATAGGTAATCCGTTCGTGGGCAGCATGCATGTCCACCAACACCATACCCTGGGCATTTTCCGCCAGAATATAGACGCCCTTGAGCTGAGCCAGCGCGTACCCCAGCGGCGGAACTTCCGCATCACTTTCGTCCGGCGACGGATCCCGCAAGCGTTGATAAGCGGGCATTTGATCCGCCACCCGCGAGACATTACTGCCACCAGCATACGGCGACGGCGACTGATAGCCTCCCGATGGCGGCGCTGCCGGCGCTGCGGGCGTTGACCAATCAGCCTCCCGCAGCGGCATGGCAGACTGCTGCTGCGGCATGGATTGCAGCGTCGACGTCGGCGGGGGAATCGAGGCATTCTGGGGAACCGTGTCAGGGCGCACGTCCGCAAGCGTTTTGTGCAAGGTGCGGAAAATAAAATCGTGCACGCTGCGACCATCGCGAAAACGTACTTCGTGCTTGGTCGGATGCACATTCACATCGACCAGCGCCGGATCCAGTTCCAGATACAAAACAAAAGCCGGATGGCGGCCATTGAACAACACATCGCGGTAGGCCTGTCGCACCGCATGGGCGACCAGGCGGTCACGGATGTAGCGACCGTTGACGTAGAAATGCTGCAAATCCGCCTGACTCCGGGAGAAGCCGGGCAGGGCTACCCAACCCCACAACCGCAGACCAATGGCCTCGCGCTCGATAAACAGCGCATTTTCCATAAACGCCGGGCCGCAAACTGCCGCCAGACGGCGCTCCTGCTCGAGCTGACTCTGCGCAGGTTTCAGGCTGTGAACCGCCCGTCCGTTGTGCCGCAGCGAAAAGCCGACTTCAAAGCGACCCAAGGCCTGCCGCTTGACGACCTCATCGAGATGGCCGAACTCGGTTTTTTCAGTACGTAAAAACTTGCGGCGCGCCGGGGTATTAAAGAACAGGTCGCGCACCTCCACCGTCGTGCCGCGCGGATGTGCCACCGGCTCCAATACCGCACTCATATCTCGGCCCTCGGAGCGCGCCGCCCACCCGCTGCTGTCGTCGCCGTTGGCGCTGCTTAAACACAGCCGCGAGACCGAGCTGATACTGGCCAGCGCCTCACCGCGAAACCCCAGACTCGCAACGGCTTCCAAATCGCTGAGATCGTTAATTTTGCTGGTGGCATGACGGCTGAGCGCCAGCGGCAAATCTTCTTTGCCGATGCCGCCACCGTCATCGCGAACGCGAATCAGCTTAACGCCGCCCTCTTCCACTTCCAGGTCGATGCGGCGGGCACCGGCATCCAGGCTGTTCTCTACCAGTTCTTTAACCACCGAGGCGGGACGCTCTACCACCTCGCCCGCGGCGATCTGGTTCGCCAGTCGAGGATCGAGTAAATGAATTTTTGTCATTGAACCGGGGGAATCTGAATTTTCTGACCGACGCGGATTGCACTGTCCGCCAGGCCATTGTGACGCTGCAACTCTGCAACACTGATGTTGTGACGGGCACTGATCCCCGACAGGGTATCGCCGCTGGCAATAATGTATTCGCGCACGTCGTTGGACGGAGCCACCGTGCCACGCTTAACCGCAGCGAAGTAGGTATCTGGCGGCGGGCTTTCGCGGAAATAGCGATCGATGCCCTCGAAAATCGCCTGGGCCATCTGGTTTTGATAGCGCGACGTTGCCAGCTTTCGGGCTTCTCCAGGGTTAGAGATAAACCCGGTCTCGACCAGCAGCGAGGGAATATCCGGCGACTTGAGTACCGCAAAGCCCGCCTGTTCAACACGCTTGCTGTGCAGGCGGGAAATCTTGCCCATTTCACCCAGCAGTTGCGCCCCTACACTCAAACTGGCATCCAGTGTGGCCGTCATCGACAGGTCGGTCAGCACCCCGGCCAGCACGTGATCCTTATCAGAAAGGCTCACACCACCCACCAGGTCAGCCTCGTTCTCGCGGCGAGCCAGAATTCGCGCCGAGGCACTCGTGGCACCACGTTGAGACAGAGCATACACCGAGCTGCCATTGGCGCTGGGGTGAGTGAAGGCATCGGCATGCACCGACACAAAGAAATCGGCTTGGGCCTTGCGAGCCAGATCGCGACGCTTGGCGAGCCCCACGTAATAGTCGCCGTCGCGAATCATCACGACTTGATAGCCGCGCTTGCTCTGGAACTTGGCCTGCAGTTTTTTAGCAATCTTATAAACAACATCCTTTTCACGCAGCTTACCGGGGCCTATGGCACCGGGATCCTCGCCGCCGTGACCGGCGTCGATGGCAATCACCACATCGCGCTGCGGCGTTTCGCTGACACTTTTCACCACCTTGGGTGGCTCGTTTTCTTTCTGCTGGTCAAGAAAATCCACGACCAGGCGGTCGTTCTGGCCCGCACTCGCAGCGAGGAAAAAGCTGCGTGCCTGAACCGCATCACTGAGATCAAACACGACCCGCAGCTTGCCGTCGGGCTTTGCCGCGTAGCGCATACGCTGAATGGGGCTGTTCTCGAAGGTCAGCGTATCCGTGGCCGCCTTCATTTCGGCAGTGGAGATGTCCACCACCAGGCGATCAGGGCCGCTCAGGGAAATGACTTCATGACTGACCGGCGCGGTGAGGTCGAACACCACACGGCTGTGATCCGGCGCACGCCAGAAACGCACATCGCGCACGTCGGCGGCCGATGCGAAGCCGGCAAACAGCAGTGTGATACACAGGGCAGCGATGTGGGTAGGTTTCATAGCGCCTTTAATTTCGTAATGATCTCTTGCCCGCGCTCGCTGTTGGCCTCGAGCGTCAAGCGTCGACCGTGTCCCTGTTGGCGGATGTTAACCTGTATATCGGGAGCTGGCAAAATTCCCGCACCCCGCTCAGGCCACTCAATCAGACAGATACTGCGGTCATTGAGGTAGTCCCGCAGTCCCATGTATTCCAGCTCTTCGGGATCACCCAGCCGATACAGATCAAAGTGATAAACACTGACCTCCGGCATGTCATAGGGTTCCACCAGCGTATACGTCGGACTTTTTACCGCGCCGGTATGCCCGAAGGCGCGCAACACTCCCCGACAAAAGGTGGTTTTACCGGCCCCGAGATCACCGTGCAGAAACAGCACCGTTGATGGCAATAGCTGAGCACCCAACTGCTCTCCCGCCGCGACCGTCGCCGCCTCATCCGCCAGCTCAAGGCTGTAGGTCATTCATGACTCCCCGAAGTTGTTCCACTACATCCATCGCCAGCAGGCCGCGTTCGCCAGTTTGGGCCGCGCGATCCGCTGACCGTGCGTGCACGGCAGCCCCCATGCAGCAGGCGTCACTGGCAGACAGGCCCTGCGCCAGCAACGCGGCGATAATACCGCTGAGCACATCCCCCATGCCACCACTGGCCATGCCCGGATTACCACCTTCATTCACCCAGCATCGCTGTCCGTCGTCAATAAGGGTTCCCGCGCCTTTTAACAGCACCACCGCGCGGTAACGCCGCGCCAGCTCCCGGCAAGACTGAAAGCGGTCAGCCTGCAGAGCTGCCACACTGCAACCGAGCAACCGCGCCGCTTCGCCGGGGTGCGGCGTCATCACCCGCACACGGCCGGGCTGCGCGTCACAGTGTTTCATATACCGGTCGGGCTGGGCGGCGATCAGGTTCAGGGCATCGGCATCCATAACTAACGGTTTATCCGAAGCCAGCGCCTGGGTCAGCAGTGATTGCCCCCAGTCACTCTGTCCCAGTCCTGGCCCAATCACCAACACAGAAGCCCTCGCCAACTGCGTCGCCAGCTCCGGCGACGCCCCCAGCGGATGCACCATCACCTCGGGACGCTGAGCAAGAATCGCCGCAAGATGCTCGGGATGCGTGGCGCAAGAGATCAGCCCGGCGCCACAACGGGCCGCGGCACTGGAGGCCAGTATCACCGCCCCCGCCGTGCCGTAATCGCCGCCCATCACCAGCACATGACCAAAGTGCCCTTTATGCGCCGCCAGCGGGCGGGGGCCCCAGCTACGCAGCCGGGCATCCAGATCAATACGGCAAGCAACGGGCGGAAATTCCTCAAACAACGCCGATGCCAGCCCCAAATCTTCAAGCAGCAACTCACCGCAATACTCCGGTGCCACGCCGGTAAACAGGCCACACTTCCAGGCGATAAAGCTCACCGTAAGTGTGGCGCGCACCGCCTCACCGCCGTACATTCCCGTGTCGGCACTCAGCCCCGAGGGCACATCAATCGCCAACACCGGCAACGAGGCCGCGTTAATCGCGGTAATGACCTGCGCATAGTCCTCGCTCAGCGGACCACTGAAGCCGGTGCCCAGCAGCGCGTCGACAATCACTGAGTCTGCCTCAGGCCTCTGCCCCTGCCAGGGCTCGGCGAGCACCCCCGCATTGCGGGCCATATCAGCCGCCAACGCCGCATCGCCTTTCAGATTCTGGCTGAGCGCCCACAATTGCACGGAAAAGCCCGCCTGCCGTGCCAACGCGGCAATGACATAGCCGTCGCCGCCGTTGTTGCCACCACCGCAAAACACCTCAACACAGCGCGCCTTCGGCCAACGTCGCTGCAACTGCGCAAACGCCGCTGCCCCGGCACGGCACATCAACTCAAAGCCAGGAATGCCGCCATCAATCGCACGGCGATCCATTTCTCTCGACTGCTGCGCCCGATACAGCGCCAGTGGATCAGGGCCGGTTGCCCGCACAGCATCCATTTCATCTCTCCAGCCATGTAGAATACCGTTCATGATACCCCTCAATGACCGCGCCGACAGCCGATGAGCGAACACGCCACCCCCGACCTGACCCACCTCGCCACCGAGATCAAGCGGTGGGGACAGGAATTGGGCTTTGCCCATATCGGCATCGGCACCGCCGACAACCACCCCCATGCACAGCGACTTAACGAGTGGCTACAGAAAGGCTATCACGGCGAAATGGGCTATATGTCGGCGCGCGAGGCGCTACGCGCCGATGCCAACGCCCTCCACGAAGGCACGGTGCGCGTGATCAGCGCCCGAATGGATTACCTGGCCGGCGGCGAAGACGCCAATACCGTGCTGCAATCGCCGCAGAAGGCGTATATCTCACGCTACGCGCTAGGCCGCGACTACCACAAGCTGATACGCAAGCGCCTGTCGCAGCTGGCCCAACGCATTGAGCAGCAGGCGGGCGGGCGGCACCGCGCCTTTGTTGACAGCGCGCCGGTGCTGGAGCGCGGCTACGCCGAGCAGGCAGGACTGGGCTGGATTGGCAAAAACAGCATGCTCATCAACAGCCGCGCCGGCTCCTGGTTTTTTCTTGGCGAGATATACACCAGCTTGCCACTTCCCATCGATGCCCCGCAGGAAACCAGCCACTGTGGCAGTTGCAGAGCCTGTCTGGATGATTGCCCCACGCAGGCTATTGTCGCCCCCTATCAGGTCGATGCGCGGCGCTGTATTTCCTATCTGACTATTGAGCTGCACGGCCCGATTCCTACCGAGCTGCGCAGCGCTATGGGCAATCGCGTGTTCGGCTGCGACGACTGCCAGCTTGTCTGTCCATGGAACAAGTTCGCACAACCCAGTACTGAGGGGGATTTTGTGCCCCGCCACCAAATGGACAACAGCGAACTGCTCTCTCTGTTTCAGTGGACAGAAACGCAGTTCCTGGAGCGGACAGCCGGCTCAGCGATTCGGCGCATTGGCTACCCTCGCTGGCTGCGCAATCTCGCTGTCGGACTGGGGAATGCGCCCCACGACCCGGCGATTCTTCAGGCGCTTCAACAACGTCGCACCGAGGTCGAGGAGATGGTCGCGGAACATATTGATTGGGCGATCGCACAGCAACAGCAAAAAGCGGCACTGATCGGCAGCGATCGCTGAGGACGCCTAGTCGAGGCGGAGGAAATGCTCGCGATAGTGGCGAAGCTCGGCAATGGAGTCGCGAATATCATCCAGTGCCAAATGGCTGGCATTCTTTTTCAAGCCGTTGAGAATATCCGGCCGCCAGCGGCGGGCCAGCTCTTTCAGGCTGCTGACATCCAGATTACGGTAATGGAAATAGCGCTCCAACTGCGGCATTTCCCTCGCCAGAAAGCGGCGGTCCTGACAAATGCTGTTGCCGCACATCGGGGATGCTCCCTCGTCCACATGTTTGTAGAGAAATTCCAGCGTCAGACGCTCCGCTTCCTCCGCCGTCATGCAGGTCTCTTTGACCCGCTTGACCAAGCCAGACTGCCCATGCTGGGTGGTATTCCATTCATCCATCGCCGCCAACACCTCATCAGACTGGTGAATCGCCAATACCGGCCCCTCATCCAGGGTGTTGAGATCGGCATCAGTCACCACTGTGGCAATCTCAATAATATGGTCGTTCTGGGTATCCAGACCGGTCATTTCCAGGTCAATCCAGATCAGATTTGTAGCTTTGGACATCGTCATACCTCCGCGCAGGCGGCTCCCAGCTTGGTGCCTGAAGCGTGGATTGTAACAGCTCATCAGGTAATATGAGCGACTGTTCATACAGGGCCGATAATGAGTAAACGCCGAATCAGCCGCCAGCAGCGTTGGCGCATCGAAAAAATCCAGGCGGAGCGCAGCGCGCGCGCGCAGCGCCGCGCCGACGACGCCGAGTCGTCGCTCAACGAGGGTGAGCTGGGGCCGGAACAGACCGGTATCGTCGTCAGCCATTTTGGCCAGCAGCTCGACGTTGAAGGCCGCGACGGCGAACAGCAGCGCTGCCATGTGCGCAGCAATATCGACGGACTGGTCACCGGCGACCGGGTGATCTGGCGACCCGGCAAACCCACCGGCGTGGTGGTTGCACGCGAGCCACGGCAGTCACTGCTGCAGCGCCCGGACAACTTCAACAGATTGAAGCCAGTCGCCGCCAATATCGACCGGATTGTCATTGTGATCGCTCCGGAACCACTGGCCCACGCCAACCTGATTGACCGCTACCTGGTCGCGGCGGAGCACAGCGACATCACCCCGATGCTGCTGCTAAACAAGGCCGACCTGCTCGACCCAAAGCGCGATGCCACACTGCTGGGCATGGTAGAGCGCTATCGGGACATCGGTTACCACCTGATCACCGCCTCCTGCAAAGAAGACGGCGGCTTGAGCGAGCTGAAGCAGCTCCTCGACCAGCACATCAGCGCCTTTGTCGGCCAGTCCGGCGTCGGCAAGTCCTCGCTGGTCAATCACCTGCTGCCGGGCACCGACACCCGTGTTGGCGCGCTGTCTGAAGCCCATGCCAAAGGACGCCACACCACCACGACCGCGCGGCTCTACCACTTCCCGGAGGGCGGCAGTCTGATTGACTCTCCCGGTATTCGCGAATTCGCGCTGTGGAATCTCGGGCCGGAGGAAGTGCTGCACGGTTTTGTCGAGTTCCGCCCGTTTATCGGCCACTGCCGCTTCCGGGACTGCAAACACGAGCAGGAGCCGGGCTGCGCCCTGCGTGAAGCCGTTGAGCAGGGCGATATTCACCCCGAGCGCTTTGCCAGTTACCAGCAAATTATCGACAGTATTCGCTGAGCTCTCATTGAACACCACAGCGCCTTCGCGGGTCACAATGGGTACATCGTCGCGGACGCAGACAAGCTGCTACAATCCGCCCAGCTAAAAGGGGTACTGACTATGAGCGACTTACCGCTACTGATTGAAGCCGCCGATCTTGAACAGGCACTGGACACACCGGAATTGCTGATTCTCGACACCAGCAGCCGGGAAAACTACCTGCGCCACCATATTCCGGGGGCCCTGCATATCGCCCCCGCCGAACTCCAGCGCGGTGAAAAACCCGCCGTTGGCAAAATTCCCCACGAGGAACAACTCCAGGCCCTGTTTTCACGAGTGGGCCTGCGCACGGACAGCCACGTACTGGTCTACGATGACGAAGGCGGCGGCTGGGCCGGGCGCCTGATCTGGACCCTCGACGCTATCGGTCACCACCGTTACTCTTACTTGAACGGCGGTCTTCACGCCTGGCTGGCGGGCGACCACCCGGTAGAAAGTGGCGAGAACACCGCCGAGCCCAGCGAGCTGGAGATTCATATCGACAGCACCCCCATCGCCGAGATCGAGGATTTCATCACGCTGCTGGACAACCGCCAGCTTGTCATCTGGGATGCTCGCTCCCCCGAGGAATACCGAGGCGAAAAAGTGCTGGCCGAGCGTGGCGGCCACATCCCCGGCGCCGTCAATCTCGACTGGCTGGAACTGATGGACAAGGCCAACAACTATCGTTTCAAAGACTTAGATAGTCTGAAGGCCAAGCTGGAGTCGCTGGGCATTACCCCGGACCGCAGCGTGATTACCCACTGCCAGACCCACCACCGCTCTGGCCTGAGCTATTTGCTGATGAAAATTCTCGGCTACCCGCACATCAAGGGCTATCACGGCTCCTGGGGCGAGTGGGGCAACCGGAGCGACACCCCCATTCGCGAGGGCGGCGAGCCCTGATTACCGGCAGCAAGCCACCGACACATTACCAACAGATAACCGGCTCACAACCACACTGATAGAGACAAGGCCTTGGATACCGCATTTATTATTCTGCAATACCTGTTACCCCAGCACCTGCTGTCGCGCCTGGTCGGCAAACTTGCCGAGTGTCGCCTGCCCTGGCTGAAAAACCTGCTGATCCGGCGCTTTATTACTCAGTACAAGGTCGACATGAGTGAAGCAGTGGAGAGCGCACCGGAGGCCTACGCCAACTTCAACGCCTTTTTCACCCGGGCACTGAAAGACGGCGCCCGCCCCATCGCCGACGCCCCGGTTGTCTGCCCTGCCGACGGCGCGATCAGCCAACTGGGGGAGATCAATCGCGGTCGGATTTTTCAGGCCAAAGGCCAGGATTACAGCCTGCAAACCCTGCTGGGTGACGACAAGGCCCTGACCGCCGAATTCGACGGCGGCAGCTTTGCCACGATCTACCTGTCCCCCCGCGACTACCATCGGGTTCATATGCCGGTAGACGGCACCCTGCGCAGCATGACCTACGTGCCGGGCAAACTGTTTTCAGTCAATACCACCACGGCGGAAAATGTGCGCAGCCTGTTTGCCCGCAACGAGCGCGCGATATGCGTGTTTGATACGGAGTTCGGGCCCATGGCCATGATTCTGGTCGGCGCAATGATCGTCGCCGGAATTGAAACCGTGTGGGATGGCCAAGTCGCCCCGCCGCCGCGCCAGCTCACAACACGCAGCTATCCGCAGGAAGCGCCGACACTGAAAAAAGGCGAGGAAATGGGCCGTTTCAAACTCGGCTCCACCGTCATCCTGCTGTTTGGCAAGGATAAAATCGACTGGCTGGACAAGTTTGAAGCCCTCACGCCTACCCGGCTGGGCGAGGCGCTGGCGGAGCGGGATTAAACCCGCTCCAGCGGAAAGGCAATCACCTCATCGATGCGCTCAGCACCCAGACTGAGCATCACCAGCCGGTCAAACCCCATGGCCACGCCGCTGCAGGGCGGCAGACCGGCGCCCATCGCCCCCAGCAAATAGCGATCAATCGGCGGCAGCTCCTGCCCGGCCGTTTTGCGTTGCTCGTGATCGCGGCGGATTCTGCGCAACAGCTCACTGGCATCACGCAGTTCATCGTAGCCATTTGCCAGTTCCAGTCCGCCACTGAAAGCCTCAAAGCGGCGCGCAAGCGCCAGCCCATCGCGGCTATTTTCCACCTTTGCCAGCGCCGCCTGTGAGGCAGGAAAGTCGTAGACGAGAGTGAGTTCTTCAGGGTCGAATGCCGCCTCCACAACCGTGGACATCAGCAGTTGTAACCACATGTCCCGATCGTTGCTGTCGAAGTTCAGCTCCAGATGTCCGACCGCGCAATCGCGCAAGGCATCCACCGAGGCGGTAAACGGGTCCAGCCCCGCATGTTCGATAAATGCCTGCCGATAACTCACATCCCGGCGTGGACGCTCACCGATCAGGGTGTTGATGAGCGCGACGACCTCATCCATCAAAGCTGGCAGCGGCATATCCGGCCGGTACCATTCAAGCATGGAGAATTCAGGGTTGTGACGCCCCCCTCGCTCACCGCGACGGAACGCTTTGCAAAGCTGATAGATCGGCCCGCTACCCGCTGCCAGCAGGCGTTTCATGGCAAATTCAGGAGAGGTTTGCAGGTAGAGAGGATGATCGCCCGACAGGGGATCGGTCGCCGCAATAGCGTCAATATTCGGATCAGTGACCGGCGCGGAGGCCAACAGCGGTGTTTCCACCTCCATCACCCCGCGCGCCGCAAAGAACTGCCGAACCGCCATCAGCAGTTCGGCGCGGCGCCCCAGCGCAGCCAGCGTTGCAGTGGGACGCCAGTCGCGCAATTAGCTTTTCACCCGGCTAACGTATTCACCACTGCGGGTGTCAACACGAACGACTTCGCCCTGACTGATGAACAAAGGCACTTTGACCACAGCGCCAGTACTCAGGTGCGCAGGCTTGGTACCACCTTGGGCGGTATCACCTTTAAGACCGGGGTCAGTTTCCACAATTTCCAGCTCGACAAAGTTGGGCGGAGTAACCGACAGCGGCGCGCCGTTGTAAAGGGTCACGGTGCACAGGTCCTGCTCTTTCAGCCACTGCGAGGCATCGCCTACGGCTTTGGCATCGGCCTGAACCTGCTCGAAATTATTGGGGTCCATGAAGTGATAGAATTCCCCGTCGTTGTAGAGGTATTCCATTTCATGATCCATCACATCGGCACCTTCCAGCGATTCACCGGATTTGAAGGTCCGCTCCCAAACACGGCCGGTGTTGAGGTTGCGCATCTTCACGCGGTTGAAGGCTTGGCCCTTGCCGGGCTTTACAAATTCATTATCCAGAATTGAGCAGGGCTCACCATCGAGCATCACTTTCAATCCCGAACGAAATTCGTTGGTAGAATAGACAGCCATGATTATCCTCAGCGACTGGGTTTACGCGTAATTGAAAAAGGGCAACATGATACCTCTTAACGCGCCATATTGGCAGACTGCAGATTGGCAGGAACAGTACCGCTCAATGATTCGCGACCCGCAGCAACTGTTCGAGCGTTTGCAGCTAAACCCGGAGGAGCGCCCGGACCTCAGTGCGGCGCTGCGAAGCTTTCCCCTGCGCGTGACCGAGGCCTTCGTCGCCAAGATGCAAGTCGGCGACTGGGAAGACCCCCTGTTGCTGCAGATATTGCCACAGCAGGCCGAGGTCGACGTTACACCCGGCTACAGCGACGACCCCCTCGACGAGGCCAGCGCCAACCCCATACCCGGGCTGATCCACAAATACCACGGGCGGGTGCTGCTGATTACCAGCCCGGCCTGCGCGGTTCACTGTCGCTATTGCTTCCGGCGCAATTTCCCCTACAACGACAACCGGCCCAGTCTGGCAGACTGGCAGCAGGCCATCGACTATATTGCCAGTCACCCAGAAATCAGCGAAGTCATCCTCAGTGGCGGTGACCCACTGTCACTGCCCGATGACTATCTGGCCAGTCTGCGCGACCGACTGGCCGCCATCGACCACGTCACCACCCTGCGCCTGCACACCCGCATGCCGCTGGTGTTACCGGCGAGGATTACCGAGACGCTACTGGACAGTCTCGAGCACCCAAGGCTGCAGACGGTCATAGTGATCCACAGCAATCACACCAATGAACTGGATAGCCACAGCGAAGCCGCCCTCCTCGCTTTGAAGCACCGGGGGTTTACACTGCTCAACCAAAGCGTGTTATTGCTCGGCATCAATGACAACGCCGACACGCTATCTGCGCTGAGTCGACGTCTATTCGCCTGTGGAGTGCTACCCTACTATTTACATGTCTTGGACAAAGTGAACGGCGCCAGTCATTTTGAGCGCAGCGACGAGGACGCCGTCGCGCTCGCCGAAGCGATGCTTGCCCGACTACCGGGCTATCTGGTGCCCAAACTGGTTCGGGAAGAACCCGGGGCTCTAAGCAAACGCCCACTTGCGCTATGATGGTGTAACGCGTAGAAAACAATTCTGAGCAGCCATCGATATTTATCGCCCTGTCATAAAAAAGCGGACGACAATGAACAGCACCTCCAGCCTGTTGGTACCCTTGCCAGAAATCAATCGCCATCAGCACAGCCTGTTTGTGCTGAACGCCACTGCTGTGGGCAAATGGCTGGATACGCTGCCCCGCGCCAATCTCGGCGAGACGACCCGCCGTCTCTACCAAGCGCTGGGTGAATTAAGTCACGTTCGCTGCAAAGGCAAAGACCGCTTCGATATTCTCGAAAAATTTAGACCTCATGTGCACTACATCACCGACGGCCTGGCTCAGCATTACCTGAATAAAGCCATCGTACTGCCGGAAAAAGCGGAAAAAATTGTCCTGCTGGCCGATACGCTCAATACCGTACTCGCGCAGGGCTACTGTCAGGCATTCATCGCCATGGAGCTGGAATCACGCCTGCTCAAGCCCAAAGAAACGATGGCGGCCTGTCTGCATCGGGCGATGACCGAACACGCGTCGGTACTGCTGCGCACCTACCAACTGTACCGCTCACCAGGTTCGCGCTTCTGGCTGAACCTGCACAATATTTTCCACGCCGCTCAGCTCCACAAACTGGAGCGCGCGAAAATCAGTGACAAGTCCCGGGGCAGCGGCACGCTCGAACAAGCCTACCTGCGACCATTGATGCTCGCCTGCAGCCGCTGTCATCAGATGCCACAGCGGTATATGGAGCAGGTATTTGTTGGCTTGAACTACTGGACGGCGCATGTCGAGCTGCGCAACAAGGGCCTGGAGAGCTGTGTCTTCCTGTTAGATCCGGAAGAAGATCGCCCACCGCTTTACCGTGAACTGGCCAACCGGGCTCCGGCACCCGGCTGGCTGGGCATCGATACTCGCGCACTTCAGGGTGGCAGCGCCAAATTACTGCACCTGATTCCTCCTTCCTCGCAGGGCAAGTCCATTAAAATGCCGGAGTCGCTACTGGCACAGCTCAGTATCGCCTGGAGCGCAGCGACGGTCCGAGCCTCTGAGCGCATCCCCTGCAATGAAACAGCGCTGATCACCGTGGGCATGAACCCCACACATTATTACGCCGCAAATCAAATGCCGTTCGAGCAGTTCGAAATCGACGGCGATGATGCCCACCTCCGCCCGGACCCCTACAGTGGAAAAACACAAGAGGGTGACCCCTGGTCGCAGATAAGCAGTCACGACACTCGCGAAGTGGAAGGAGAAACACTACCGACCTGGGGCGTCAGTCGTCATGGTTCGGCGGAAATCGAAAATATTGACTACCGCTTACCCCAGGACGGTCCAGTAGCCGGAAAAGCAGAAGCCCAGTACAGCTACCTGCGTGCCCGGCTCCTCGACAGCAGCAGCAATGGCTATCGGATCGAATGGCCAGATTCACCAACCCTGCGCATCCGTACAGGGGAGGTCATCGGCATCAAAACCAATGACTACGACAGCTGGCGTGTTGCCATCGTCCGCTGGCTGCGCAGTGATGACAGCCATCAGATGGGCGTGGAAGTCGTGGCCTCAGCCGCAACGCCCTACAGCGCACGACCTGTTCAGGCCGGGCTGCCTGTCGAAGAGTTTCAGCGTGCACTACTTGTTCCCAGCGACCCGCAAAACAACGATGCTCGCATCATGCTTACCAGCACAGCGTCATTCTCTGCCGGGCAGACCGTCGAACTCGTGCGACCCGGCCATGTTATGCGCATCAAGCTTGGCGACTGCCTCGACAGTTCAACCGCATTCAAGCTATTCAGTTACCGGGATCAAGGACGCACCCCGCCAGTAAGCGAAGGAAAGCTCACCGCGTCACACCGCGATGATGAAGGCGAAGCCGACTTCCATAAAATATGGGATATTCTGTAGAGACAAGCGCCTGTATTGCGCTCAGTATCTGAGGCACTATGACCCGTAATTCTGCCAACAAACTGCTGTTCATCGGCCTGTCGGACGACGACGCCGAGGACATCGTCAGCACCTTTCGCCGGGCGGGTAAGGTTGCGCATACACGCAGTATCAGCGATGGGCCACAGCTGGAAAAGCTGCTTGGCGACGAGCGCTGGGATCTCATTTTCTTCGACGCCATGCGCTCCAGCCTGCCGATTGAGCAATGCGGCAAAATTTTGCGGCACCTGAGCTGTGATCTGCCTCTTATCTACCTCAATGACGACGAGGGGCTTCCACTGCCCGATGAGGCAGTGAGCCTGATTCTCAGCAGCCACAATCGCAGTCGCTTGTTCATGCTGGCACAGCGGGAACTGCAGGCCCTGGAAACCCGCCGCGAGCTAACCGCCACGCAACAGGCACTGCAGGAAGAACAGCAGCGCAACAGCCTGCTTCTTAATACCCATCAGGACGCGGTTTGCTACATCACCGACGGCATGATCATCTATGCCAACGAACTGTTCTGCCAGCGCATGAATCAGGAAGAGCTGGACGGTTTTCCGATTGTCGACCTGATCGCCAACAAGGATCAGGAGCGCTTCAAGAACGCACTGAAAAAACAGTCGCAGACAGATCAGGGCACCCAGTTTGAAGTCAGCTTTGTCGATGCCGACAATCAGGAGTTCAAAGCCAGTATTCACTGCGACAATGCCAGCTACGATGGCGAGGCATGCATTCAACTCACCCTGCATGACAATTCGACGGAAGCAGCCACTGGCCACCTCGACCCGTCCACGGGACTGGCTAATCGCCGGTACTTCCAGCAACTGCTTCAGGACTTTGTCGACACCCAGCGCAACAGTAACAGCACGCTGCTCATCCTCAAGCTGGATAACTTCAGCAAGCACCGCCATGACCTCAAACTGTCAGGCGTGGAATTGCTGTTTGAGCACCTCAGCGAGCGCATTCAGACGCTGCTGCCGGCACAACACTACGGTCGCATTACCGATGACATGATTGCCGTGATCGCGCACCACGTACCCAGCCAGCGCGCGCTGGAAATGGCGAACGAACTGCTTAGAGCCATCGAGGGGGAAATTTTTGAGGTGCGGAAACAATCGCAGCAGTGCACATTGAGCGCGATTATTCTGCCCATCAACCACCTTACCGCGCCGCACGCAGCCTCGTTAATGGACAACGGCTACGATAGCCTGCAGCGACTAGCGCAATCCGGCGGCAATCACGCCGAGATTTATCACCGGGATCGCCAACAGCTTCAAAGCCGGGGCAGCATCAGCGACGTGATCGATGAAGCCTTCGCCGACGAGCGACTGCAAATTTTATTTCAACCGATCATTAACCTCAGTGAGGCCGACGGTGATTACTACGAGTCGTTTCTGGATATTCGCGACTGGCAGGAAGGCGAAGTCACCGCCGGCGAAATGCTTCGCGCCATCGAGGGCGACCCCGGCAACAACAAGCTCGATCGCTGGATCGTGGTCGAAACCACCAAACAACTAGCCAAACGCCGCGGTGATGGCGACGACATTAACCTGACGATCAATCTCAGCGGCAATGTCTTTCACGATGAAGAATTCTGTTCCTGGCTGGGTGTTGCGATGAAAGCCGCCGGTCTGCCCGGCAGCGCCGTCACTCTGCAATTCAGCGAAGAGAGTATCGCCAACTCCCTGAAGCCGGCATTGGACTGTTGCCGACAGCTGGCAGACATGGGCGTAGGCGTAGCCGTGCGCAACTTTGGTCGCAGCAAGGGTGGCAATAAGTTCCTTCAGCATGTGCAGCCGCGCCTGATCAAACCCGGCGTGCGCAAGACTGACAGCCTGAGCACCGAAGAAATTCGCGATATTATTGAAGGCGGGCGCCGCCTGAACAGCCGGGTATTGATCCCCAATGTGAGCAGTGCCGCCAGTCTGGCCGTATTGTGGCAGCTGGGCCCCGACTTTATTCAGGGCAGCTATGTGCAGGATCCGTCGCCGGAGATGAGCTACGAGTTCGCGACGTTCGGCTGATGCGGTGAAGTGAGACGGTCACTGATCCCCAGCAAATAAAGAATGCCGTCCAAGCCCAATGTCGAAATCGACTGTTTGGCATTTTCCCGCACAATCGGTTTGGCCCGGAATGCAATCCCCAAACCGGCAATGCTCAGCATGGGCAGGTCGTTGGCACCGTCACCGACCGCGATGCACTGCTCCATATCAATGCCTTCCTTGCGGGCAATTTCCTGCAATAGCTCGGCCTTACGCTGGCCATCCACCACCACACCACTGACCTCGCCGGTGACTTTGCCATCCTGGATAGCCAGCTCGTTGGCATAGACATAGTCGATTCCCAAGCGCTCCTGCAAAAAGCGCCCGAAGTAGGTAAAGCCGCCCGACAGAATCGCCGTTTTATAGCCGAGACGCTTGAGCGTCGACACCAGGCGCTCGGCGCCTTCGGTAATCGGCAGAGCCTGCGCGATCCCTTCGAGCACGGACTCGTCCAGCCCCTTGAGCAAAGCCACCCGCGCGGCAAAGCTCTCTTTGAAATCAATCTCGCCGCGCATCGCCCGCTCGGTGATTTCCACCACCTGCTCACCGACTCCGGCAGCCCGGGCCAGCTCGTCGATCACTTCAGCCTCGATCAGCGTGGAATCCATATCGAAGGCCACCAGGCGGCGGGTGCGCCGGAACATACTGTCTTCCTGATAGGCAATATCGATATCCATGGCGCTGGCCAGCTGCAGCAGCTCCCGGCGAAAGTCTGACGCGTCCACCAGATTGCCCCGCACCGACAACTCCACCGAGGCCTTGGCTTGCTCGTCGACGCCCTCGAGTGGCACGCGGCCCGACAAGCGATCAATACGGTCGATATTCAAACCGTAGCGAGACACAATCTCGGTCACCCGGGCAATGTGCCGGGCACTGATCTTGCGCGCCAGCAGCGTGACGATATGCCGCTGCTTGCCCTGCCCCGCCACCCACTGCTGATAACGCTCGGCCTCAACCGGGAGAAAGCGCACCTGCAACTGCATTTCATGGCAGCGAAACAGTACATCTTTGAGGATGCTCGCCGCTTCAGTGCCCGCTGGCAGTGACACCAGCAGCCCCAGTGACAGGCTGTCGTGAATCACCGCCTGACCAATATCAAGCACCGTCACCTCGTGATCGGCGAGAATACCGGTAATCGAGCTGGTCACGCCGGGGCGATCGTCGCCGGCGATATTGATCATGATGATTTCGTTCACACTGCCCCCTTGGTTTGCGCGCTATTGTAGCGGGACTGCCGGTTTCGCCCAAGCACACCATGCGCGAAAGGCCACAATTTCACAGCTGTGCGAAGAAGCCTGCCTACCGCCGCTGCAGGCTTGCTATACTCGCGCCAGCAACCTCACTCTTCAGCCCGGGAACACGCCATGCTGAAACAGCTTTTACGCCTGCCACTGTCCGCCAAATGTGGCTTGGTAGCCGCTCTGATCTGCGCCCTGGCAGGGCTGACGCTGCTGATTACCAGCATGACCGCAAGCAAACAGATTCTGCTGGAAACGACTCGCCTCATAGGCCAGCAGTGGACAAATCAACTGGCTTCACAGAGCCAGCAGTCGCTGCTGCGCAATGACCGCGTCAGTCTGCAGGCCATTTTGCAGGACTATATCAACAGCCCATTGATCGTCTACGGCAGCATCAAAGACAGCCGCGGCAATGCGCTGGCGGAAGCCGGCGTGCGCAGCGAACAACACCTGCACTACCAGGCGGGTGTGGCAGCCGACGGACGCCTCGGGCAGGTGGAGCTGTCGCTGAGCAGCGAATTGATCGGCAATGAAATTCGCGACCTCGGCAAAACACTCCTGCTGCTCACCGCGATTCTCTGCTGCCTGAGTTATGCGCTGCTGGCCGTCCCTATGCGCAATATCGAACGCCACATCCAGCATGCGCGCCAACGACTGGCGCAACCCATGCAGGATGACGTAAGTGATTATCCCGGTGAGGATTGCCTGGGAGACTTACTCGACGAAATTCACAATCCACAGATTCGTCTGATGCAGGCCGACGACTACCGCTACCGCGACTACGTGGTATTGCACTGCCAATGGCAGGCCTATGACGATCTGAAACAGAAGATGAGCCCGGCACACTTTGCCGAACAGATTGATACCACCTATGCCCGCAGCGAGGCCATCGCCCGCCTCTACCATGGCGAATTAATGCTGCGTCGCCACCACGCCATTACTCTGCGGTTCTTTGAACTGGAAGACTGCGACCCGCCGTTGTTCCGGGCGCTGTGCGCCGCCGACCTGCTGCAAAAGCTGGATCGCAGCCTGAAAATTCGTCCGGGTATTGCGCGCATTTGCGAACAGGGTGCCCCCTGGCAAATTGCAGCGAAAGAGTGTGAGACGGTAGATCAGCTGCACGACATTACCGCGAGCGGGCAGGGTATCTGGCTGGATGACAACTGCCGTCATCACGAGCGACTGGATGCCTGGGTAAGCTGCCGCGGCAATCGCGTCGGCAGCCTGAAACCACCCTACGACGAGCTGCTCAACCGCCAGCACATGCAGTTGAAACAGCTCAGTCTGAGTCAGCTCAAAAACGACATGTCGTCTGAAGAAACCGAAGACGCTTAGGCGCCCGGCACTAACTCCAGTCCGTCGACTTTCTGGAAACCTCTGGGCAGTTTGTGGCCGCGGCGGCCGCGCTCACCCAGATAGTGTTCCAACTCGGACAGTTTCAGTGTCAGGTGGCGCTTGCCCGACAGCACCTTAATACTGTCTGCAGAACCCATCACCGCCATTGCCACCAGCAGTTCTTCGCGGCTGGCCGCTCGCGCCGAGGGAATTCCCAACAGCTTATTGCCCTTGCCGCGCGCCATGATCGGCAGATCGCTGGCCGGGAACACCAACATGCGGCCTTCGCTACTGATCACCACCACATAGTGCTCGTCAATGCCCCCTACGGGCACGGGCGACATCACCCTCGCCCCCTTGGGCAAACTGAGCGTCGCCTTGCCCGCTTTGTTCTTGCCGTGCAGCTCACCCAGTTTGGCGATAAAGCCATAGCCCGCATCAGAGGCCAGCAGGTAATGGCTGTCATCGCCCCCCATCAGCATGCCTTCAAAGCTTACCCCTGACGGCGGATTGATACGCCCGGTCAGCGGCTCGCCCTGCCCCCGCGCCGAGGGCAAATTATGCCCGGGTAGACTATAGCCACGGCCGGTACTGTCGAGAATCAGCACCGATTGATTACTGCGTCCGCGCGCGGCCAGCTTGAAGCGATCGCCGGATTTGTAGTTCAGCGATTCTGGGTCGATATCATGGCCCTTCGCCGCCCGAATCCACCCCATTTCAGACAACACGACGGTAATCGGTTCGGCCGCCACAATGTCTTCTTCGGCAAAGGCCCGGGCTTCGTCACGCTGCACCAGCGGCGAACGGCGATCGTCGCCGTACTCCTCGGCGGTGGCGGTCAATTCCTTGCGCAGCAGGTTCTTCATGCGGCGCGTCGAACCCAGCGTCTGCTCCAGGTCATCGCGCTCTTTGGAAAGCTCGTCCTGCTCGCCGCGAATTTTCATTTCTTCCAGTTTCGCCAAGTGGCGCAACTTCAGTTCCAGAATCGCTTCAGCCTGAATATCGCTGATACCAAAACGCGCCATCAGCACCGGCTTGGGCTTGTCCTCTTCACGAATGATGGCAATGACTTCATCAATATTGAGAAAGGCGACCAGCAGGCCATCGAGGATATGCAGTCGCTTGAGCACTTTATCCAGACGGAATTCCAGACGGCGCCGGGTGGTCTGGGTCCGAAACTCCAGCCACTCATTGAGAATGCAATCCAGACTTTTTACCTGCGGGCGACCATCAATGCCGATCATATTCAGGTTAACCCGGTAGCTGCGCTCCAGATCGGTGGTCGCAAACAAGTGGTTCATCAGCGACTCGGCATTAACGCGATTCGAGCGCGGCACAATCACCAGCCGCGTTGGGTTTTCGTGGTCGGACTCGTCGCGTAAATCTACGACCATCGGCAGCTTCTTGGCCTGCATTTGCTGAGCGATCTGCTCCAGCACTTTGGAGCCCGAGGTCTGGTGCGGCAGCGCCGTCACCACAATATCTTCCTGTTCGCGATGCCACACGGCGCGCATTCGCAATGAACCGCGACCGGTCTCGTACATCTTGCGAATATCTTCCGGCGGCGTGATCAACTCAGCATCGGTCGGGAAATCCGGCCCTTTCACGTGCTCACACAACTCGGCAACACTCGCTTTCGGCTCATCGAGCAGTCGCAGGCAGGCACTGACCACCTCGCGAAGATTGTGTGGCGGAATATCCGTCGCCATGCCCACAGCAATGCCGGTGGTGCCATTGAGCAGAATATTGGGCACCCGTGCAGGCAGTGTCGCCGGCTCGTCCAACGCACCGTCAAAGTTTGGCACCCAGTCCACCGTGCCCTGTCCCAGTTCACTGAGCAGTACTTCGGCATAGTTCGTCAGTTTCGACTCGGTATATCGCATGGCGGCGAAGGACTTGGGATCATCCGGTGACCCCCAGTTCCCCTGACCGTCAATCAGCGGATAACGGTAGGAGAAATCCTGTGACATCAGCACCATGGCTTCATATACCGCGCTGTCGCCGTGGGGGTGGAACTTACCGATAACATCGCCCACGGTGCGCGCCGACTTTTTGTACTTGGCGCTGGCCTTCAGACCGAGTTCGCTCATGGCATACACAATGCGCCGCTGCACTGGCTTCAGGCCATCGGCAATATTCGGCAGCGCGCGATCGAGAATGACGTACATGGAGTAATCCAGATACGCCTTCTCGGTGTAGGACTTCAGGGGAATCTGCTCGACGCCGTCGGCACCGATCACAATATTGTCTGACATAAATACGGGTTACTCTTTCTCGATATTCACTGAGAGATGACAGATCCGCTCATACGTGTAATTACGAAGCGTTTTGCCAGGCACAGCGACCTATACTGGCTCCACATGATGCGGAGGGTTGCGACATGGCAGTATCAAAAGTAGTGACGTTATCCGATTACCGGGAAAACGCACAACAGATGCAGATCGACGACATTAGCGCACAGGCGTTCCTGTTTCTACAGGAACAGGCGCAAGAGAACAATGTTCCCATGCGAAAACTGTTGATGGAACATTTGTTGGGCATCGCCTGCGTCGTAAAAGCCGTCGAGGGCCTGGACGAAGCCCAGAACTGGCTGGCGCTGATCAGCGACGAACTGGATCAGGAACTCGCCAATTAACCGTGCCGCGCACTACTGCGCGGTCGTTTTGCGTTTACCACAGCGTTCACAGCGATATACCGTGACCAAACGCCCCTGCTTCACATCAAACTGACTGTTCTTTTCAACTTTCCACTTATGATGCCCTTCCCGACACAGACTACTCTGTGCCGTCGGCTTCCGTTTTCGCGGGCCGAATTTCACTACCTCGCCCATTTTCCACTCCGTCTTTAGTCGGCCCGGTCTTCAGCGCTATCCCGGCCGGGAATCTGGCGGTACTATACGCGCCTTGAACACGCCATCAGACAGATTATTTCAGGGGGAGCAATGCAGATCGACAAAAACAGCGTGGTTGCCTTTCACTACGAACTGCGCGACAGCAGCGGCGACGTACTCGAAAGTAACTTTGACGAAACCGCTACGCTGTATCTACACGGCGCCAACAACATTCTCCCCGGCCTGGAAAAAGCCTTTGCGGGACGGGAAGCCGGCGAAGAATTCGAAACCACGCTACCACCCGAGCAGGCCTATGGCATTGTTCAGGAAAATCAGCGTCAGCGCATCCCCGCCAAATACCTGAAACACGAAGGCAAACTGAAGCCCGGGCAAATCGTCCGCTTCAATACTGACCAGGGCATGCGCACGGCCACCGTACTGAAAGTCGGGAAATTCTCTGTCGATATCGACAGCAACCACCCCTTGGCAGGCAAAACGCTCACCTTCCGTATTCGGATCGACAGTGTGCGCGAAGCCACCGCCGACGAACAAGCCCACGGCCACGCCCACGGCGAAGGTGGGCACCAGCACTAATCTGGTGGAGCCCACTGCCTCAGGCTGCTGGCAATAAAGTCCAGCAGCGCCTCCCGACCTTCAGGGCGTTGAAAGGTTTCAATATGCCCGCCATCGTAAAGAAATAATTGCTTCGGAGCTTTCGCCGCCGCATATAAACGCCGCGCATGCTCAACGCCAATCACCGCGTCCCGCTCACCGTGAATCAGCAGTAACGGTGCAGGCGAAATAGCCGGCACACTTTCGGATAAATCGTAGCCATCCGGCATCGCCCACGCAGCGGGATACTGAAAACTCCACGTCAGCCAATGCTTCGCCGCCTGTTCTTTGGCAATCCGGGCATACTCACTGAAACCGGCATCCAATACGACACCCGCGAGGTGTCGACGCCCGTCCGGTGGCAGGCCAGTCACCGCCGCCCCCATCAAACTGGCCCCCAAGCTCTGCCCCAGGGCGAACCAGGGCAGGCCCGTTTCCTTGTCCTCAAGCCAGCGCACGGCCACTTGTAAGTCGCTGACCGCCCCCGCCACACTGGGATAACCGGTAGAGCGGCCGTATCCGCGATAATCCACCAGCAGCACATTGATTCCCTGCGCAGGCAACCAGTACACACCGGCCAAGTGGGTGCTGATATTTTCCGCATTGCCATGCGCGAAGATCAGAGTCGCCCGGGGAGTCTCGGCGGGCAACCACCACGCGTGAAGCGTCACGCCACCCTCGCCATCTAGCACGACATCCTCGTAGGTAACTCCGACCTCCGCCGGTGTGCGCAACAGCGTCGACTGGGGATAGAACAACAGGGCTTCGCAGCCCGACAGCAAACCGACGAGCAGCACAAGACTGAAAGCACGGAGAATGCGCATCAGAAGAAGCGCCGCCAACTGAGCTCAACCCCTAGCGAATCGCCCCAGGGCTGATCGCGATAATCAAGCTGTAGTCGCCACGCGCGATCCGCTTGATAGGCATAGTTGGCCGTCGCACTGAGCTGTTTGCGCTGACCGGCACCGGAGAAATCCATCCACCGCGCAGCCAATTCCGCCGACAACACCGCCCCCTGCCAGACTTGACCGATATTGACCATCGGCGCCAGACGCCAATCCTCTCGAAAATCACTGTTGTATTCCATGCGCACACCGGGCATGGCGTATGCAATGCCACCAAGCCATTTTGTACTGACGCCACCGCCCGCGCTCAGTTGCGCAACAAGAGGCTGACTCGGCGCATCATCCAGTCGCTCCAGACCAAAATTCACCTGCCAGCTGATCGGTGAGAAAAATTCGTCCCGCGGCGACAGAGAGCGTATATCCATGATGGTGAACTCCTGAAGACGCAAGCCCTCCCGCTCCTGCCAGCGCAGGTTTATATCTCCCATCACTAACGTGGCACCAGGCGGATAGCCTGATTGGCTATCCAACGCATCGTGATAGCTGATGCGATAGTTGAGATCGGCATAGGCCAGCGACGCCTGCGCCGACGCGTCCGACAGGTCACGCCACCCGGCATTCACCGCCAACAGGGAGGTACGATGTCCAAAATCCGATCGAGCAGGGGGCGTCACCGCAATATCGTCAGCGGCTTGCAAAGCCTTTGCCTGACGAAGAAGGCGCAAGCTTCGCTCTGCCACCTCCTCACTGCGAACGTCTCGATTACTCTGGTAGCGCAAGTAGCGGTAGGCAGTAAATACTATCTGCGCCTGACGACTTTGGGCTAATGCGCTATCCAGGTCATCGACCTCGCCTGCTGCCAGGCGCCTCACCCATTCCTGCTCCGACTCGCTGAGTGTCTCCAGCAGCGTCTCCAGCTCCAGTCGTTTCGAGGGGCGATATTTCACCTCGTCGACCATTTTCGCATCCACCACTGCACGCACGGTATCGACCGGCATGGCGGCATACTCGAAAGGGCTGGTGAGATCGATACCGGGGCGTGCGACTTCCAACAACTCCAGCAAACGGAAAGAACAGTTTTCGTCGAAGAAAAAATAGTCGAAGTTAATATCGCGCAATTCCCAGACATGGCGCAGAAGGCGATCCATTTCCGCCATACTCAGGTTTAGCTGATACTCCCACATATCGCGGTTTTCCAGCCGGCTGTATTCCTGAATTTTCTGGTAGTAAGGCTGCATGCTGAACAAGCCGGGATAACCGCCAAAGAGGCCCCGGTACGCATACAAAATATCGTTTTCACCGGGAGGGATATTGGCACCGAAGTTAAGCGCATAGGCAAGGAAATCGGAGCGACTGCGGTCTCCTCCCGGGGTAAAACGCAAAAACGTGTGACCGTACATGGATGACGGGCTATTGAGGTAGCTCGCCGCCAGCACCAGCGAGACTTGCTGAACGTCCAGGGTCTCTCGCCATTCGCGGTACTCGTCACACACCGGCGCCGACGCAGGAATCAAAGAACGATCCACCAACCACTGAGCCCGAGCCGGATAGTCACAGCGTCGAAGGGGCTGGGAAATAAACTCGCGTCGCGTCGCCTGCAACTCCGCCAAAGGATCAAGGTGACCAGACGGACTCAAGAAAAAACGCGGATCATCAACGTAGCTTTGCGCGCCAGAGCGAGGGTAATGCAGCAGGGCCCGCCATTGCGGATCCTGACTGAACTTGTCGAGTTGCTTGTCGAGGCCCGCATTGGCGATTGCAGGCATCAGCACACTGAGTGCCACACTGAAAATTAGGAAACGCATGCGCCCTGTCCATGATAAAAAAACGGCCCCGCAGGGCCGTCGTCGCGCTGTTTAGTAGTTCGCGCGCATCAAGACACGTACTTAGACAGTGTCGCGTCTTGCTTCATCAAGCTGACAATTGAGCCCATCACAGCTTCTGCATCAACATTGGCTGCAGGGAACAGGCTGTCGAAATTGCTGTGCAGCGTTTGCTTGAACAGCGCACGATCTTCTTCTGCGATGCCCATTGATACCGCTACAGCCGTCAGTGCTTCACCATCACCCATGGCAACGTCTTCGGAGAACTCATCCATGATCTGTCCCAGATTCACCATGGATTTTCCGCCATAAGTCAGCGTGCCGTTGGCAGAACAACCGTTGGTACCTGAGGTCATGCCGAAGCTGGCGTTACCGGATGTGCCATTAGTAATAGAGGCAACGAGGTGAGCGGGCAGGCCTGACTGACCAGAGAACAGCATGTTGCCCCAACCACAGTTAGGACCACCGGGAGCGACAGCGAAGCTGGCACTGGAAGCCGCCAGGAACGCCGATGCAATCAGCACTTTTTTCATAATTGTTCCTCTTGTTGTAGATTCCCTTCGCACCAAAATGGCGCTGAATCTGAGATTATCACAGCACTAAGCCTTGTCTAGCGATAATCACTGCAAATTCCGCAAGTTGAGACGCGGCGGTATTTCAGGCACAAAAAACCCCGCCGTGGCGGGGTTTTCAGTACAGCTCAGCGAAGGCTTATTCTTCGCTGGTCGCCGCTTCCTCAGCATCGACTTCTTTCATCGACAGCTTGATACGGCCGCGCTGATCTACGTCCAGCACTTTGACTTTCACCTGCTGACCTTCTTTCAGGTAGTCATTGACGTTCTCGACACGCTCATCAGAAATCTGAGAGATGTGCACCAGACCGTCTTTACCCGGCAGGATGGTCACGAAGGCACCGAAGTCAACGATGCGTGCCACAGTACCCAGATAGGTTTCACCCACCTCGGCTTCCGCGGTGATCGCCAGAATACGATCCACGGCGGCATCGCGAGACGCCGCATCAGCACCGTATACCCGCACGGTGCCATCGTCTTCGATGTCGATCTGCGCTTCAGTTTCTTCACAGATACCACGGATCGTTGCACCGCCTTTACCGATGATGTCGCGAATCTTGTCGGAGTCGACTTTCATCACGTGCATGCTCGGTGCGTTGTCGGAAACACCATCGCGAGACGCAGACAGTACCTGGTTCATCTGACCCAAGATATGCAGACGCGCTTGCTGAGCCTGCTCCAGAGCCACTTCCATAATCTTCTGGGTGATACCTTCGATCTTGATATCCATCTGCAGAGCAGTGATACCGTCGGCAGTACCGGCCACTTTAAAGTCCATGTCGCCCAGGTGGTCTTCGTCGCCGAGAATGTCGGTCAGCACCGCAAAGCGCTCACCTTCTTTAACCAGACCCATCGCGATACCGGCAACAGGCGCTTTCAGCGGCACACCGGCGTCCATCAGCGACAGACTGCCAACACAGACTGAAGCCATGGAGCTGGAACCGTTGGATTCGGTGATTTCCGATACCACACGAACGGTGTACGGGAATTCCTCAGCCGTCGGCAGTACCGCAGCCAGACCGCGACGGGCCAGGCGGCCGTGACCGATTTCGCGGCGACCGGTGCCGCCCATACGACCACACTCACCTACCGAGTAGGGAGGGAAGTTGTAGTGCAGCATGAAGTTGTCTTTGCGCTCGCCTTCCAGTGCGTCAATCAACTGCGCGTCACGGGTCGTACCCAGCGTGGCAACACCAATCGCCTGAGTTTCACCACGGGTGAACAACGCAGAGCCGTGCGCCTTGTTCAGCATGCCGACTTCAACAGAGATGGGACGCACAGTACGGCCATCGCGACCGTCGATGCGAGGCTCGCCATTCAGGATGCGCTGACGAACAATTTGTTTTTCCAGCTTGCCGAAAACGCCTTTCACATCTTCTGCATCAAACTGCGGCGCATCGCCGGAAGCCAGTTGCTCAACAGCTTGATCGCGCAGTTTACCGACTTCAGCGTAACGCTGCATTTTGTCAGTAATGCGGTAAGCATCGCCCAGACCGGCTTTGAAACCCTCGGCAACAGCGGCCATCAGGGCTGTGTCTTCGGGCTCAGGCTGCCAGTCCCAGGCGGGCTTGGCGGCTTCGGCGGCCAGCTCGTTGATCACCTTGATCGCGGCCTGCATTTCCTGATGCGCATACAGCACGGCACCCAGCATCTGGTCTTCGGTCAGCTCTTGCGCCTCTGACTCAACCATCAGAACCGCGTCTTGAGTCCCTGCAACCACCATGTCCAGCAAGCTACCTTTGAGCTGGCTGTAAGTCGGGTTCAGCAGGTAACCGTCTTCAGCAGTGAAGCCAACACGGGCAGCACCAATAGGACCGGAGAAAGGGATACCCGAAACGGCCAGGGCCGCGGAGGTACCAATCAGTGCGGCAATATCCGGGTCGACATCTTTCTCAGAAGACATGACCGTACAGACGACCTGCACTTCGTTTTTGAAGCCATTGGGAAACAGCGGACGAATCGGACGGTCGATCAGACGTGAGGTCAGCGTTTCTTTCTCTGACGGGCGACCTTCACGCTTGAAGAAACCACCGGGGATTTTGCCCACCGCATAGCTGCGCTCTTGGTAGTGCACAGACAGCGGGAAAAAGTCCTGGCCAGGCTTGGCGGATTTGGCGGCAACCACGGTACACAACACTTGTGTTTTGTCCATGGTGACCAGAACTGCGCCGGTCGCCTGTCGGGCGATGCGGCCAGTCTCCAGAGTGACGGTGTGACCGCCCCACTGGAAGGTTTTTGAAACGGGATTCACAGATTATTACCTCCCTAAAAAGGGGTTACAAAAGTATGAGGGGGCCGTCGGCCCCCTCAGTTATTCTTCTTTTAGCGACGCAGACCCAAACTTTTGATCAGCTTGCTGTAACGCTCCTGATCTTTGCGCTTCAGGTAATCCAGAAGCTTGCGGCGCTGGTTAACCATACGGATCAGACCACGGCGAGAGTGGTGGTCTTTCTTGTGGCCTTCAAAGTGGCCTTGCAGCTTGTTGATGTTAACGGTCAACAGTGCAACTTGAACTTCCGGAGAACCGGTATCGCCTTCGGCAGTTTGATACTCTTTTACAACTTCAGCTTTTTCAGCAGCAGACAGTGCCATGGGTATTTCCTCTCTGATATGCGTGAATAAACGAGCCTGACCGTGCATATCTACAGACAGGTTCGGAAGGTCTTCCCTTCAGATACAGTTCCGGTTTGGGCTAGGCCGACAAACCAGCGGCGCATTATCACATATTTGCCAGCAAACGACGAGGCGTAACACGCCCATCATCCAATATTTCCCCGATTCCCATAAACTGTGGCTGAGCATCGCCACCCCGGTAGAGTCGTAACAAGGGCCCTTCGGGCAATTTCGGCACGAATACCGCCTGCCCCTGCACGAGGAAATCGGCTGTCGTATCGCTCAGCGATACCGACGGAATATGCTGCAGCGCTGAGTCCAGCGGCAGCAGCAGGGTGTCCAGCTCGTCAAATGCCTCGCGATCTCGCAGCGGCTGAAGCTGCTCGAAGCTCAACGCCTGAGATTCTTCAAACGGCCCTGCCTGCAGTCGACGCAGCGCCGCAACGTAGCCGCCGAGCCCCAGCGCTTCGCCAATATCCTCCGCCAACGAGCGGATATAGGTTCCCTTGCTGCAATGCACCAGCAAACTGACTTCGGCGCGCTCCCCCGGCACAAAGCTTTCCAGCTCCAGGCGACTGATCGTCACCGGCCGGGCTTCACGCTCGACTTCAAGCCCTCGACGCGCCAGCTCGTAGAGCGGTTTACCATCTCGCTTGAGTGCCGAATGCATCGGCGGCACTTGCAAAATATCGCCGCGAAACTGCGACAGCACGGCTTCGACCGCCTCTCGCGTCATTGCCGAGGCATCCGCCTCGGCAATGATCTCGCCTTCGGCATCACCGGTACTGCGGCGCTCACCAACAATCACCGTGGTGCGATACACCTTGTCGGCGTCCAGCAGGTACTGGGAGAATTTGGTGGCTTCGCCAAAGCAGATAGGCAACACACCACTGGCCAGCGGATCGAGCGCACCGGTGTGCCCCGCCTTGGCCGCTTTATAGATCGCCCTCGCCACAATCATGGCAGAGTTCGAACTGCGCTCCAGGGGCTTATCAAGAACCAGAATGCCGCTAACCGAGCGACCTTTGCGACGACGCCCCAAGCTCAGGCCTCGCCGTCGTTGTCGGCCTGGCGGCTGCGATCAGAATCCACCGCTTTTTGAATCAGTGCACTCAGGCGCTGACCGCGGTCGATAGAGGAGTCAAAGTAGAAACGGAGCTGCGGCGTTGTACGCGCGTTATTAATTCGCGCCACCTGACTGCGAAGGAAACCAGCGGCCTTATTCAACGCGGCCAACGATTCCTCAGCCTCCTGAGCGGTGTTTTTACCCATCACCGTGACATACACCTTGGCATGACTGAGGTCGCGACTGACTTCAGCGTCGGTCACACTCACCATGCCAATGCGCGGGTCCCGAAGCTCAAGCTGGATCAACGTCCCCAGCTCCCGCTTCAGGAAGTCGGCGATGCGGGCCGTGCGGCTGAATTCTTTCATTGGCAACGGCCTCGCGACAGGGCAGTTTTACAGGCTGCGGGCAATTTCTTTCACCTCAAACACCTCGATCTTGTCACCGGGGCGCACATCCTTATAGTTCTTCACACCAATACCACACTCAAGACCCGCCTTCACTTCATTGGCGTCATCTTTGAAGCGGCGCAGCGATTCCAGCTCGCCTTCATAGATCACCACGTCATCGCGCAGAACGCGAATCGGCTTGCTGCGATACACCGTGCCTTCGACCACCATACAGCCGGCGATATCGCCAAACTTGGGCGAACGGAAGACGTCGCGCACTTCGGCAATACCCACGATCTCTTCGCGCATTTCGGGGCTGAGCATACCGCTAAGCGCCGACTTCACGTCATCAATCAGGTCATAGATAACACTGTAGTAGCGCAGATCAATGCCTTCGTTTTCAGCCAGTTTGCGCGCACCGCCGTCGGCACGAACGTTAAAACCGAACATGACCGACTCAGACGTCATCGCCAGGTTCACGTCAGACTCAGTGATACCGCCGACACCGCCAGAGACGATATTTACGTTCACTTCCTCGTTACCCAAATCCAGCAGCGACGCTTGAATGGCTTCCAGTGAACCGCGAACATCCGCTTTCAGAACCACGTTCAGGGTCTTGCGATCACCGGCTTCCATACTCTCGAACATGCGGTCGAGCTTGGCAGCCTGCTGACGCTTGATGCGCTGTTCGCGCTCACGCAACTGACGGAAATCAGCCACTTCGCGAGCGCGCTTGTCATTTTCGACCACGACAAAGCCATCACCGGCTTCAGGCGTACCATCCAAACCGAGAATCTCTACTGGAATAGACGGACCGGCTGATTTCACCGGCTGGCCATTTTCATCCAGCATGGCGCGCACGCGACCATAGCACTGGCCTGCCAGCACAATGTCACCTTGTTTGAGCGTGCCTTGCTGAACCAGTACCGATGCCACTGCACCGCGACCTTTATCGAGGCGCGATTCAATAACCATACCCTGAGCCGGCACATCGTCGGCCGCCTTCAATTCCAGCAGCTCGGCTTGCAGCAGTACAGCATCGAGCAGCGCGTCGATACCTTCTCCGCTATGTGCAGAGACATAGCAGAACTGAGTATCACCGCCCCATTCCTCAGAAATGACTTCTTTCTGAGACAGCTCGTTCTTCACGCGCTCAGGGTCGGCGCCCTCTTTATCCATTTTGTTCACCGCCACAACCAGCGGTACTTCAGCAGCTCGGGCGTGAACAATCGCTTCCTCGGTCTGCGGCATCACACCGTCGTCCGCCGCAACTACCAGGATAACGATATCGGTACTCTTTGCACCGCGAGCACGCATAGCGGTAAACGCCGCGTGTCCGGGCGTATCGAGGAAGGTAATCATGCCGTGACCAGTTTCTACATGGTAGGCACCGATATGCTGGGTAATCCCCCCGGCTTCGCCGCTGGCAACTTTCGCTTTACGGATATAATCCAGCAGCGAGGTTTTACCATGGTCGACATGCCCCATTACTGTTACCACAGGCGCACGCGATTTGAGCGTACCTTCGCCAGTTTTAGCAACCAGCGTTTCTTCCAGAGCCTCTTCCAGCGCATCGTCGGAAATCAGCTTGACCTTGTGGCCCATTTCCTCGACCACCAGTTGCGAGGTCTCCTGATCCAAGGGCTGGTTGATGGTAACCATCATGCCCAGCTTCATGAGCTCTTTGATTACCTCAGCAGCTTTCACTTTCATTTGCTGAGCCAGCTCACCCGCTGTGCTGGTTTCCCCGATAGAGACTTCGTAAACAATCTTCTCGGTCGGCGTTTGGAAACCATGACGCTGCTGATCTTCGGGCAGCTTCAGGGTCTTCTTCTTGCGGCGTCCGCCACTTGAATCGCCATCAAAGTCGTCGCGACGGCCACGGCCTTTTTTACCTTTCTTGCCACGACCACGATCATCGTCGTCGTTGCTTGGCGCGGCACGCAAATGACGTGGTCCCGCTGCCTTCTTGTTTTCTTCAGCCTGACGCTCTTTCTTACGGCGCTCACGCTCTTCTTCTTCACGTTTTTTCTCAGCCAGCACCGCTGCACGGCGCTCGCGCTCACGCTCTTCTTCTTCTTTACGGCGAAGAATCGCACGCTGACGAAGAACCTCAGGATCGAGATCGCGCGGATCATCCTCCTCGGCAGCTGACGCAGCACTGGGCTCCTCTTCAGCAACAGCTTCGGGCTCAGGCTCCACTTCAACCTCAGGCGCTTCCGCGACAGTTTCTTCTGGCTCGGCCTCTACCTCAGGTTCAACGACGGGTTCAGGGGTTGCTTCAGGCTCGGGAGCCTCTTCAACAACAGGCTCACTGGCCGGGGCCGGCTCCTCTGCTCGCACGTCCTCAACAACGGCCGCTGGCTCCGCACTTACCTCGGGCTCAGCCTCCACAACCGCTTCAGCCGTGTCTGCCTCGGCGGCCTTACGCGCCACTTCCTCGGCCTCGGCTTCCGCCGCCAGCTCTGCAGGGTCGCGTTTGACGTAAGTGCGTTTTTTACGAACTTCGATATTGACGGTTTTCTTGCCGGAACCCGACCCCGTCTTCAGGGTGCTGATGGTTTTGCGCTTCAGCGTGATCTTGCGTGGCCCCTCGGTGGATTCACCGTGGCTGCGCTTAAGAAAGGTGAGCAGGGTTTGCTTGTCTTCGTCGGACACCACTTCGTCCGCCGAACTGTGCGACAAACCGGCTTCTTTCATTTGCCTGAGCAGACGCTCCACAGGTGCGCCAACAACTTCGGCGAGCTGGCTCACGGTAACTTCAGCCATTCATTATCTCCCTAAACTGTACGACTCGCTTAGCTTGCTGATTCGTCTTCGTCGGCAAACCAGGGGGCACGGGCAGTCATAATCAATTCAGCAGCCCGCTCTTCAGTCATATCATCAATATCGAGAAGATCTTCTACAGCCTGCTCGGCCAGATCTTCCATTGTTACGATGCCGCGGCTCGCCAACACAAAGGCGAGATGCTTTTCCATGCCATCCATATTCAGCAGGTCATCAGCTGGCTCAGTCGCATCGAGTTGTTCTTCACTGGCAATGGCCTGGGTCAACAGGGCATCTTTGGCACGAGCTCGCAGCTCCTGCGCGATATCCTCATCAAAGCCTTCGATATCCATCATCTCTTCCAGCGGCACGTAGGCCACCTCTTCGAGAGTGGTGAAACCTTCTTCAACCAGCACCACAGCGACTTCTTCATCGATGTCCAGCGCTTCCATGAAGGACTCAATGATTTGCCCCGACTCCTGTTCGTGCTTGGCAGACATATCCTCAATGCTCATCACATTGATGGTCCAACCTGTCAGCTCACTGGCAAGGCGGACGTTCTGACCTGCACGGCCAATCGCCTGTGCCAGATTATCTTCGGCAACGCCGACATCCATCGTGTGCGTGTCTTCATCCACAACAATCGACTCGACCTCGGCGGGCGCCATGGCATTGATAACGAGCTGGGCCGGGTTGTCATCCCAAAGAATAATATCTACCCGCTCATTACCCAGCTCACCGGAAACTGCCTGAACACGAGAGCCGCGCATACCCACACAGGCACCAACGGGATCAATCCGGCCATCATTGGTTTTCACTGCGATCTTCGCGCGCGAACCCGGATCACGGGCCGCTGCGCGAATCTCAATCACGTCTTCAGAAACTTCCGGCACTTCAATTTTGAACAGTTCGATCAGCATTTCCGGGCAGGCGCGACTGAGGAACAGTTGCGGGCCTCGAGCTTCCGGACGCACATCTTGCAGAATGGCGCGTACGCGATCGTTGATGCGGAAGACTTCGCGACCGACCAGCTCCTCGCGCGGCAGCAGTGCCTCAGCGTTGTTGCCAAGATCTACAATAATACTGTCACGGGTCACTTTCTTTACGGTGCCATTAATCAGCTCACCGACGCGGTCAGCGTACTCATCCACCACTTGCGCGCGCTCAGCTTCGCGCACTTTCTGCACGATAACCTGCTTGGCAGTTTGCGCGGCAATACGGCCAAAGCCTACGTTCTCGACCTGCTCCTCATACACATCACCGGCCTTCAGACTGGTATCGTGTTCGTGAGCTTCTTCCAGGGTGAATTGAGTACCGAGCAGCGCCATTTCATCATCGGGCATAACTTCCCAACGACGGAATGTATCGTAATCACCCGTGCGGCGATCAATCACCACTCGAATGTCCGAGTCTTCCTCGTAGCGCTTTTTCGTTGCAGTCGCCAGGGCCTGTTCTATGGCCTCAAAGATGATGTCTTTCGACACCCCCTTCTCATTGGATACTGCCTCAACCACCAGCAATATTTCTTTGCTCATCGTCCGCCTCTGTTCCGTAGCCGGCTGTTATGGTTAATCGTGCTTAAAAGCTGGGCACGACCTGTGCTTTGTCAATTTGCTCAAAGGGGAGCAGGTACTCATGCCCATCGAGCTGCAATACCACCTCATCACCTTCAATCGCCACCAGGCGACCTTGGTATTTGCGACGCCCCTCGAAGGCGACGCGCAGGCGGATATTAATGTCACTGCCGATATAACGGCGATACTGCTCCAGGTGGTACAGCGGGCGATCCATTCCCGGCGAAGACACTTCCAGAGTGTATTCCCCGGTAATCGGGTCTTCGACATCAAGAACCCCACTGACCTGATGACTGACTTTGGCGCAGTCATCAACCGACACGCCCTTTTCAGCATCGATGTAAATTCGCAGCAGGCTCTGCCGCGCGTGAGACTGATACTCCACGCCCCACAGCTCGAAACCCAGCGCTTCAACGCCGGGCCGCAGCAGTTCTTCCAGTTTGTCGCGCTGTGCTGACAAGATTCACTACCCACCAATAAAAAATGGGCCCGAGGCCCACTAACGAAAATCCCTGTCGATCACCGCCACGCATGGCGACAATACGAAAAAGCCCCTGTGCAAGGGGCTTTTAAAAAATCTGCGTAAAAAGCAATGTCGCCCTGCACTCGAGACCGGCAAAAACCGCATCGAGCCGACCTGCTCAAAGGAGGCGAAATTATAGACAGGCACCACGCACAGGTCAAGGCAGCACGCATATAACCGCAACAATACCAGCCTCAAAACCCCCAACAAAAAAGGCAGCCGTTTGGCTGCCTTTCATCAGTTGGTGCCGAAGGCGGGACTTGAACCCGCACGAGCTATGCTCACTACCCCCTCAAGATAGCGTGTCTACCAATTCCACCACTTCGGCGTATCTGTTACTTACTGCGACTCCGACGGCATGTCACCAACGGCCGGCATATCTGCATCCGCTGCCGGAATCTCCGCATTGGGAACCGGCGCCACATCGCGACTTTCTTCAAGCACCGGCACATCGATGATATCTTCATCGACAACACTGCGCTGCTTGGCCACATAGGCCAATGACAGGCTAGTCAAGAAAAACACGGTCGCCAGGATGGCTGTCGCGCGGGTCAGCACATTACCACTACCATCGCTACCAAACAACGTTTGCGACGCACCCGCACCAAAAGAAGCACCCATATCGGCACCCTTGCCCTGTTGCACCAGAATCAGACCAATAATGGCCAGTGCAGCAAGGACGTGTACAACAAGAATAATCTGTTCCATTTACTCCGCCGCTCGGCATATTGCGGAAAATTCTTGCGCATCCAGCGATGCGCCACCAACCAGACCACCATCAATATCGGCCTGACTAAACAATTCAGCAGCATTTGCCGCCTTTACACTGCCGCCGTACAAAATACGAACTCCGGCCGCAAGCTTTTCACTGTAGCCAGCAATCCGCTGGCGAATAAACGCATGGACATCCTGCGCTTGCTCAGGACTGGCCGTCTTGCCAGTTCCAATAGCCCAGACCGGCTCATAGGCAACAACCAGCGACGAAAGCTCACCGACCGCTACCGTTTGCATAACTGCATCTAACTGCTCAGCAACAACGTCCAGCGCCCGCCCGGCTTCTCGCTCTTCGTCGGTTTCACCCACACAAAGAATCGGTACGACACCCGCACTGAGGCAACGCTGCACTTTAACGGCCACAACAGCACTGCTTTCACCGTACAGAGCCCGGCGCTCCGAATGCCCAACAATGGCATAGCGACAACCGACATCCGCCAGCATTTCCGCTGACACCTCTCCAGTGAAGGCACCTTGCGCCGCCTGATCACAGACATTCTGCGCACCTACGGCAACCGGACTGCCACTCAAGGCCACCAGGACATCGGCGACATAAAGAGAAGGAGGAAACACCGCCACATCTGTGCCAGGTTCCGCGGGCAGTTCAGCCTTCAAGGAGGCCAGCAGGTTCTGGATCGCCACACGACTGCCGTGCATTTTCCAGTTTCCCGCTACCAGTTTGCTCCGCATACCCCATCCCTTAGCGCAAAATGGGCGCCAATCTTACATAAACTCATGAGCACATACAACAATCACTGCGCCCGACTCTCTACACAGGCTGCAAGCTGCTCACACAGCGATTGAACCTGCTGACCATCGCGCCCCTCAACCATCACCCGAATGAGCGGCTCGGTCCCGGATGCGCGAAGCAGAACGCGACCGGCATCACCCAACTCGGATTCAACCCGAGCAACCTCGCGCTGTAAAACTTCATCCGCCAGATCGAACGCCGACGCCGTGCGCACATTAATCATCACCTGCGGCAACATGGACAACGGGGCTCGCAAGGACGCCAGCGACGCCTGTTGAGTACGCATTGCCCTCAACACCTGCAACGCAGCCACAATGCCATCACCGGTGGTACTGACATCAGAGCAAATAATATGCCCGGAGTTTTCCCCTCCCAGCGAGTACCCCTGAGCCGTCATTAATTCTTTCACATAGCGGTCGCCCACTTTGGCGCGCACAAAAGGAATCGACAATTCGCGCAGGGCTAACTCCAAGCCAAGATTGGACATCAGCGTGCCGACCACCCCCGCACATGCGCCATCGCGGCGCCGCTGTTCCGCCGCGATGATGTACAGCAGCTCGTCACCATCGACCAGTTCGCCATTAACATCGACAAACAGCACACGATCCCCGTCGCCATCAAAAGCAATACCCAGGTCGGCCCCTTCGGCAACTACCCGCTGACAGAGCGCGCCGGGATGCGTGGAACCCACCTCGGCATTGATATTCAGGCCATCTGGCCCCGCCCCCATCACCACAACGTCGGCTCCCAGCTCGGCAAACACCGACGGCGCAACGTGGTAGGTGGCACCGTGAGCGCAATCGAGCACAATCTTCAAGCCGTCCAACGACAGCTCGGTACCAAATGTGGATTTGCAATATTCGATGTAACGCCCTGCCGCATCATCGATGCGTTTTACCTTGCCCAGCGCCGCCGATTCCACCGTCGACATTGGCTGATCCATGGCCGCCTCAATCGCCAGCTCTATCTCATCCGGCAACTTACTGCCCTCGGCGGAGAAAAACTTGATGCCATTGTCATAGTAGGGATTGTGACTGGCACTGATCACGATGCCGGCACGCGCCTTGAAGGTTCGGGTCAGATACGCAATGGCCGGCGTCGGCATCGGCCCCAACAGGCGCACATCCACCCCCGCCGCGACCAGCCCGGCCTCCAGAGCCGACTCAAACATATAGCCGGAAATTCGCGTGTCTTTGCCAATGAGCACACGCCCGCGACCTTCCCGGGCGAACACCTGACCGACTGCCCAGCCCAGTTTGAGCACGAATTCCGGCGTAATCGGAAACTCCCCGACTCGACCACGCACCCCGTCGGTGCCAAAGTATTTTCTTGTCATTGTTGTTGTCCCATCACCGCCGACGCTATAGCGAGAGCATCGACTGTCTCCGCGACGTCATGAACACGGAGAATTGTGGCGCCACGCTCTGCGGCCAACGCCGCCAGCACGATACTGCCCGGCATACGTTGCGCAACCTCGCGACCGGTGATGGCGCCTACCATCGTTTTGCGTGATACACCGACCAACAGCGGATACCCCAGGTCTTTCAACGCAGGCAAGGCACGAAACAGCGTGAGGTTATGTTCGAGACTTTTCCCGAAACCAAAACCCGGGTCCAGCACAATGCGATCCTGAGTGATGCCCGCCGCCAAACACGCCGCCACACGCGCCTCAAGAAATTCGATCACCTCAGCAACCACGTCGTCATAATGCGGCTGGCGCTGCATTACCTGAGGCTCGCCATTCATATGCATCACGCAAACGGGAAGACCGCTCTCTGCCGCCGCCTGCATAGCACCCTCGCGGCTCAGCGAGCGCACATCATTGATCAAGCCTGCCCCCGCTCGCGCAGACTCCCGAATTACCGACGCCGAACTGGTATCCACAGAAATGATCGTTTCAAAGCGCTCCGCAATCGCGCTTACAACCGGCACAACACGTTCTAACTCTTCTGACTCAGATACCGCATCGGCACCGGGGCGCGTCGACTCACCGCCCACATCAATCAACTGCGCCCCAGACTGAATCGCGCGCTCAACCTGTGCCAGTACAGCGTCGACGGCTATACGCCCATCGCGAACAAACCGGCCGCCGTCGGAAAAAGAGTCCGGCGTGACATTGATCACGGCCATCACGCTCGGTCTGGAGAGGTCTAAAATGCGATCGCCACAGCGAAGCTGTGGCGACATAGCGGGAATGGTGCTCATGGAATCAGATTAGTGATCGCTGACCGATCCCGCGAAAGGATCTTCCGGGCGGCGCTTATCCGACGCATCATCATCGCTGCCCGGCTTATCCGCTTCATCATCAACCGCGCGCTGCTGGCCACCACGACGGTTATCGTCATCCCAGCCCGCCGGCCGACGCGGCTTCCGTCCTGCCATGATGTCATCAATCTGTTTGGCATCGATGGTTTCGTACATCATCAATGCCTCGGCCATCATATCCAGCTTGCTGCGATTCTCTTCCAGGATACCTTTGGCCGTTGCATAACAATCGTCAATGATGCGACGCACTTCCTCGTCGATCTGACGTGCCGTCTCTCCCGACACGCTCTTACCAGATTGAGCGGCGGAGCGACCGAGAAACACCTCTTCATCGGCGTCGTCGTACATCAGCGGGCCCATTTTCTCTGACAGCCCCCATTTAGTAACCATCTTCCGGGCGATATCCGTCGCCCGCTGAATATCGTTAGACGCCCCGGTGGTCACACCATCCGCACCCAGGGTCATCTCTTCAGCAATACGCCCGCCGAACAGTGAACAGATCTGGCTGATAATGTGGCGACGACTCAGGCTGTAGCGATCTTCTTCCGGCAGGAACATGGTCACACCCAGAGCGCGACCACGGGGAATAATACTGACCTTATAGACGGGATCGTGCTCCGGCACGACGCGCCCGACAATCGCATGCCCCGCCTCGTGGTAAGCCGTGTTCAGTTTCTCTTTTTCGGACATCACCATGGACTTGCGCTCAGCGCCCATCATGATTTTGTCCTTGGCCAGATCAAACTGCTCCATCGACACCAGACGAAGGTTGGCCCGGGCGGCAAACAATGCGGCCTCGTTTGCGAGGTTCGCCAGATCGGCACCCGAGAAGCCGGGCGTACCACGGGCGATCACTGCAGGATCCACATCGTCCGACACCGGCAACTTGCGCATATGTACTTTCAGAATCTGCTCGCGGCCGCGAATGTCTGGCAGCCCCACCACCACCTGACGATCGAAACGGCCGGGGCGCAACAGAGCGGGATCGAGCACATCGGGACGGTTGGTCGCCGCGATGACGATGACGCCGTCATTCACTTCAAAGCCGTCCATCTCTACCAGCAACTGGTTCAACGTCTGCTCACGCTCATCGTGACCACCGCCCATGCCAGCACCACGGTGCCGACCGACGGCATCGATCTCATCAATAAAGATAATGCAGGGCGCCTGCTTTTTGGCCTGTTCGAACATATCCCGAACACGGGAAGCACCGACCCCCACAAACATTTCCACGAAATCAGAACCCGAGATCGAGAAGAACGGCACTTTGGCCTCACCCGCAATGGCCTTGGCGAGCAGGGTTTTACCGGTTCCCGGCGGCCCCACCATCAGCACGCCGCGGGGAATACGACCGCCGAGTCGCTGGAATTTGCCGGGGTCGCGCAGAAACTCTACCAGTTCCTGCACATCTTCTTTCGCTTCATCCACACCCGCCACATCGGCAAAGGTGGTTTTGATCTGGTCTTCACTGAGCAGGCGAGCCTTGCTTTTACCAAACGCCATCGGGCCGCCTTTGCCGCCCCCAGCGCCGCCCTGCATCTGGCGCATGAAGAACATGAAAATGGCGAGGATGATCAGAATGGGGAAGCTGGCTACCAGCAACTGCGTCCAAAGACTCTGCTGTTCTGGCTTGCGGCCTTCAACGACCACATTGTGCTCCAACAGATCATCGATCAGCTTGGGATCATCCAACAGCGGGCGAACCGTCTCGAAACGACTGCTGTCGCTGCGCTCGCCACTGATGACCAGGCCATCGATGACGACTTTGCGCACACGCTCGTTCTGCACTTCTGTAATGAACTGGGAATAGTTGAGTTGCTCAGTGGGCGACTGCACGCTGAAATTGTTGAAAACTGTCAGCAGCACCGCAGCGATCACCAGCCACAGCAGAAGGTTTTTTGCCATATCGTTCAAGAACCGATCCTCTATTCAGCTTGCGGCGCACCACAATGTTGCGGCGCCCAGCACTAGACCCCACTCTACTACAGAAATTCCGCCCCCTCTACGCTATCGGCCTATCGTCTCGATAGCACAGAACAATCGCTCAGCCGCGGAAACCGCGCCCCAGCAGATACACCTCGCGGGAACGGGGCCGCGACGCCGAGGGCTTGCGGGTGATCACTTTGTCAAAGCGCTGCCGCATATCTCGAAAGTATTCATCAAAACCTTCGCCCTGGAATATCTTGGTTACGAAATCCCCACCGGGGCGGAGCACATGCCCCGCCATATCCAGCGCCAGCTCACACAAATACATGGAGCGAGGCTGATCAACATCCTTCACTCCACTCATATTGGGGGCCATATCGGAAATCACAAGGTCTACCGGCTGATCAGCAATCGCCGCCAGCAGAGAATCGAAGACCGATTGCTCGGTGAAATCCCCCTGAATGAACTCCACACCCGCCAGGGTATCCATCGGCAAAATATCCGACGCCAGCACACGGCCGTTGTGTCCTACCAGCTCTGCCGCCACCTGAGACCAGCCGCCGGGCGCCGAACCGAGATCCACCACACACATACCCGGCTTGATCAGGCGATCTTTTTCCTGAATTTCCAATAACTTATAGCAGGCACGAGAGCGATAGCCCTCTTTCTGAGCCCGTTTCACGTACTGGTCGTCAAAATGTTCTTTAAGCCAGGCGCCGCTGGAGGAAGATCGTTTCGCCAAGGGAAGCCCTCTTTTAATCTGAGTCGCAAGCGTCGCGACCACACCGCGTATCGCTTACAGTATACCTTTCCCGTACAATACCGCCCCCACCAACCCACGCAGCACGAGCATCATGAAAACTCTGACAGCCAGCGACAAAAAACAGCTTCGCAGTATCGGCCACAATCTGAACCCCGTCGTAATGATCGGCGACAAAGGCCTTAGCGAAGGCGTGATGCTGGAGTTAAACCGCGCCCTGGAAGATCACGAGCTGATCAAGGTGAAGGTCAATGTGGCTGACCCTCAGGAACGCCGGGAAGTCATTGAACAGCTCTGCACTGACAGCCGTGCAGAGCTGGTGCAGGCTATCGGTAAAATTGCGCTGCTTTACCGCGCTGCGCAAAAACCGAACCCTCGCCTGTCAAACTTGCTGCGCGGCTGATCAAACCACCGCGCAACCATCACTGCTACTCTTCCAGGTGTTGAACCTGGTCAATCTCGTATTCGATATCACCGCCGGGCGCCGTAACGACGGCCACATCGCCCTCTTCTTTGCCGATCAGCGCGCGCGCGATCGGCGAAGTGACAGAGATTTTGCCCGCCTTAACGTCAGCCTCGTCCTCACCAACAATGCGATACGTCACTTCTTCATCGGTATCGCAGTTAATCAGCGTGACCGTGGTACCGAAAATCACTTTTCCCGTGCAGGGGATCTTGGTGATATCAATCACCCGCACATTGGATAGCTTGCTCTCGATCTCCTGAATGCGGCCTTCACAGAAGCCCTGCTGCTCGCGAGCGGCATGGTATTCAGCATTTTCTTTCAAGTCGCCGTGCTCTCGCGCCTCGGCAATCGCCTGCGTAATCCGCGGACGCTCGACTGACTTGAGACGCTTCAATTCATCCCGCAATGCCTGCTCGCCGGCAACGGTCATTGGTGTTTGCTGGCTCATGATACCCATCCTTCGTGTACATCCTGCAGGCGGCGCACAGTGCGCTCCTCGCCAAAGGCCAGCGCCTGGCAAATGGCTTCCGCGCCTGCCAGGGTAGTGGTGTAGCTGACTTTATTGGCCAGCGCGCTGCGCCGAATCAGCGAGGAATCGGCAATCGCCTGCTTGCCTTCAGTGGTATTGATAATCAAGGCGATGTCGCCATTTTTCACCATATCGACAATATGGGGGCGGCCTTCCATCACCTTGTTGACGCGCTGGCATTTGAGGCCAGCGTCGGTCAATACTTTGTGAGTGCCACGTGTCGCACAAAGTTCAAAACCCTGCTCGAGCAGTTGCCGTGCCACATCGACAGCCCCCGCTTTGTCGGGATCGCGAACGGACACGAACGCGGTACCGGACGTCGGGAATACCTCGCCCGCACCACGCGCCGCCTTGGAGAAGGCCTCCGCGAAGCTTTCACCCAAGCCCATTACTTCGCCGGTTGATTTCATTTCCGGCCCGAGGATCGGGTCAACACCGGGGAACTTGTTGAACGGGAATACCGCTTCTTTCACCGAGTAGTAGCTGGGCACTCGCTCGGTAGTGAAATCCTGCTCGGCCAGCGACATACCCGCCATACAGCGTGCGGCCACTTTGGCCAGCGAAATACCGATACATTTGGAAACGAACGGCACCGTACGCGAGGCACGAGGGTTGACCTCGATCACATAGATTTCGCCATCCTGCACGGCCAGCTGCACATTCATCAGACCGACAACTCCGAGCTCCAAGGCCATGCGCTTGACCATCTCGCGCATTTTGTCCTGAGTTTCGGCATCCAGCGAGTAAGGCGGCAGCGAACACGCCGAGTCACCGGAATGAACCCCTGCCTGCTCGATATGCTGCATGATAGCGCCGATGACCACTTCTTTGCCGTCAGACACGGCATCCAAGTCGACTTCGACGGCCGCATTCAGGAAGTGGTCCAGCAGTACCGGTGACTCATTCGACACCTTTACCGCTTCGCGCATATAGCGCTCCAGCTCTTCCTCTTTGTAGACAATTTCCATCGCGCGGCCACCCAGTACATAGGAGGGGCGCACAACCAGGGGATAACCAATGCGCTGCGCCGCAGCCAGCGCGGCTTCTTCTGAGCGCACGGTGGTGTTCGGTGGCTGCTTCAGGTCGAGGCGCTGAATCATTTGCTGGAAGCGCTCGCGGTCTTCCGCGCGGTCGATGGCCTCTGGACTGGTGCCGATAATCGGCACACCCGCCGCCTCGAGATCGCGAGCCAGTTTCAGCGGCGTCTGCCCGCCGAACTGTACGATCACGCCTTTCGGCTTTTCTTTCGCAACGATTTCCAGCACGTCTTCCAGCGTTACCGGCTCAAAGTAGAGGCGGTCGGAGATGTCGTAATCGGTAGAGACGGTTTCGGGATTACAGTTAACCATAATGGTTTCGTAACCGTCTTCACGCATCGCCAGCGCCGCGTGCACGCAGCAGTAATCAAACTCAATACCCTGACCGATACGGTTGGGACCGCCGCCGATCACCAGAATCTTCTCGCGCTCACTGGGCTGTGCCTCACACTCTTCCTCATAGGTTGAGTACATGTAGGCGGTCGAGGTCGCAAATTCCGCCGCGCAGGTATCCACGCGCTTGTAGACAGGGTGAATACCCAGCGCATGACGACGGGCGCGCAGTTGGCGCTCGCTCACCGCCAACAGCACGGCCAGACGCTGATCGCTGAAACCCTTGCGCTTCAGGCGCCACATCATATCGGCATCAATTTCCGACAGTGCCAGGGTTTTCAGCGCGTTCTCAGACTTCACAATGTCTTCGATCTGCACCAGGAACCAGGGATCGATCCAGGAATGCTCAAACACTTCCTCAACGCTCATGCCCGCGCGGAAAGCATCGGCCACATACCAGATGCGCTCGGGGCCGGGGTTGGTCAGTTCGGCAATCAGAATATCGCGGGCGTCATCGCGGTCGACGTCGATCTTGTGCTCAAAACCGGCAGACCCCACTTCCAGACCACGCAGCGCTTTTTGCACTGACTCCTGGAAGCTGCGACCAATCGCCATCACCTCACCCACCGACTTCATCTGGGTGTGCAGCTTGGTTTGCGCCTCGCCAAATTTCTCAAAGGTGAAGCGCGGTATTTTGGTAACCACGTAGTCGATGCTCGGCTCAAACGACGCCGGGGTCGCACCGCCGGTGATGTCGTTCTGCAGCTCGTCGAGGGTATAACCCACCGCCAGCTTCGCAGCGACTTTGGCAATCGGGAAGCCCGTAGCCTTGGAGGCCAGCGCCGAGGAACGGGACACACGCGGGTTCATTTCGATCACGACCAGACGGCCGTTTTCGGGGTTCATACCGAACTGAACGTTGGAGCCGCCAGTCTCCACGCCGATCTCCCGCAGTACCGCACAAGAGGCGTCGCGCATGATCTGGTATTCCTTGTCCGTCAGGGTTTGTGCCGGCGCAACGGTAATCGAGTCGCCCGTGTGAACCCCCATCGGATCAAAGTTTTCAATGGCGCAAATGATGATGCAGTTGTCGTTCTTGTCCCGCACCACTTCCATCTCGAACTCTTTCCAGCCAATCAGACTTTCGTCAATCAGCAGTTCGTTGGTGGGCGATAGGTCGAGACCACGGGTACAGATCTCGACAAACTCTTCTTTGTTGTAGGCGATACCACCGCCGGAACCACCCATGGTGAACGACGGACGGATGATGGCCGGGAAGCCAATGGAGTCCAGTACCTGCAGGGCTTCTTCCATGCTGTGTGCAATGGCTGAACGCGGCGTTTCCAGACCGATGCGCTTCATCGCCTTATCGAACAGCTGGCGATCTTCCGCCATGTCGATCGCATCTTTCTTGGCGCCGATCATTTCGACGCCATACTTTTCCAGCACACCCTCGCGATCAAGGTCCAGCGCACAGTTCAGTGCAGTCTGGCCGCCCATGGTCGGCAGCAGCGCGTCAGGACGCTCTTTCTCGATAATCTTTTCAACGGTCTGCCAGGCAATCGGCTCGATGTACGTCGCATCCGCCATTGCCGGGTCGGTCATGATCGTCGCCGGGTTGGAGTTCACCAGAATGACCCGGTATCCCTCTTCGCGCAGCGCTTTACAAGCCTGGGCGCCCGAGTAGTCAAACTCACAGGCCTGACCGATAACAATCGGGCCGGCACCGAGGATCAGAATGGATTGTATGTCAGTTCTTTTGGGCATGTTCTCTCCGCTTTACGCTGACGGGAGACGGGAGGCGCATCGCGCCGCTCCCGCACTTGCGCAGTGCGCAATCCGAAATTCTCAACCGGCCTTGTGGGCCTCAATTAATTCAATAAAGTGATCGAACAGCGGGGCAATATCATGCGGCCCCGGGCTCGCCTCAGGGTGCCCCTGAAAGCTGAATGCCGGTTTGTCTGTGCGATGCACACCCTGTAAGGAACCGTCAAACAGAGACTTGTGAGTCACGGTCATCGTGTCGGGCAGACTGTCTTCATCAACCGCAAAACCGTGGTTCTGACTGGTGATGTGCACGACCTTGCTGTTCACGTCCTGCACCGGGTGGTTGGCACCGTGGTGACCAAACTTCATCTTGATGGTTTTGGCACCGGAGGCCAGCGACAACAACTGGTGCCCCAAACAGATACCAAAAACCGGCAGCCCCGTAGCAACAATGTCCTTGATCGCGTCGATGGCGTAATCACAAGGCTCCGGATCACCGGGGCCGTTCGACAGAAACACACCATCGGGATTCATCGCCAGCACCTCAGCCGCGGGCGTCTTGGCAGGCACCACCGTCAAACGGCAGCCGCGATCAGCCAGCATGCGAAGAATATTGCGCTTCACACCAAAATCGTAAGCCACTACGTGGTGGGGCAGTTGCTCGTCGCTGTACACCGCATGACCTTCGCCCAGCGTCCAGCTGCCTTCGCGCCATTCGTAGCGCTCGGCGGTGGTCACTTCCTTCGCCAGATCCATGCCCTTCAGCCCGGCAAAACCCCGCGCCAGTTCCAGCGCCTTGGCTTCATCGGCCTCACCCAGCGACTCACCCGCCAGCAGGCATCCACCCTGGGCACCCTTGTCACGCAGAATGCGCGTCAGACGACGGGTATCGACATCGGCGATACCGATAATATTGCGCGCCTTGAGGTAGTCCGACAGGCTTTGCTCACTGCGGAAGCTGCTCGCCAGCAGCGGCAGGTCGCGAATCACCAGACCTGCAGACCAGATTTCTGCGGCCTCTTCGTCTTCGCTGTTAACGCCGGTATTACCAATATGGGGATAGGTCAGGGTCACGATCTGACGAGCGTAGGAGGGGTCGGTCAAGATCTCCTGATAGCCGGTCATGGCGGTATTGAAAACCACTTCACCAACCGAATGCCCGTGCGCACCGATGGCAACACCCCGAAAAATACTGCCGTCTTCAAGGGCGAGTATGGCTGAAACCGTCAAGATAACCTCCTGGATCAGACTTGCGGCCGAGAGTCACCGCCGACTTGCGTCGGAACGACAACCAGGGAACCACAGAGGAAAATACGCGTGCAAAAAAGCGAGATGCGGTGAAACCCCATCTCGCTCCTTGCGAGGGTCACGGGCCTACTCAACCCGGCGCCCAAATCTGAAACGAAATTTTACGCGAAAGCGTCGCCGGAATCCACCAGAGACTGCCCCACATCGGCCACCAAGGAATGTAACTATTTCGGCTTCAGGGCCGCCAGCATCGCCGACGGGAGATCAACGGCTTTGCCCAGCGTCGGCGACATCAGCAAATGCGCGGTTTTTGCCTCCGCAACCAGCCGACCCGACGCCTTGTCACTTACCCGGTAGACGATATCAAAGCCACAGCGGTGGAAATCGCTGAATGCCGCTTCAAAACACAGGGTTTCGCCGTAGTAGCCTTCGCTGATATAGCGCACGGCCATGTCGGCATTCACCACGACGAGGCCATCTTCGCGACGCCCTTCCTGCTCGCCACGACTGGCCAGCAGGCGCGCCCGCACCTCGTTGAGCAAGCCAATCAGCGCGTCGTTACCGAGGTGGTTTCCGGCGTTGATATGGCCACGCAGCAAACTGATCTCCGTGCTGAAAGAAAACGCCTCGGGCAGCGTCAGAGCAACTTTCGCCACGCTCAGTCCGCCTTCAATCCAAGTACGTCCTGCATATCATAGCGACCGGCCGCCTGCGTTTTGAGCCACGAGGCCGCTCGCACGGCACCGCGCGCAAAAGACATGCGCGAGCTCGCCTTGTGGGTAATTTCTACACGCTCGCCCTCAGCGCAAAACATCACGGTGTGATCGCCCACAATATCGCCCGCACGCACCGTGGCAAAGCCGATAGTGTCGCGCTCACGCGCACCGGTCTGACCTTCGCGTCCGTAAACCGCCACCTTATCAAGGTCACGCCCCAGCGCATCGGCAACAACCTGCCCCATGCTGAGCGCCGTGCCCGAAGGTGCGTCAACTTTGTGACGATGGTGCGCCTCGTACACTTCGATATCGACGTCATCACCCATCACCCGCGCGGCCATATCCAACAGCTTGAAGCACAGATTCACACCGGTGCTGAAGTTAGAGGCCTGACAGACCGCAATGGACGCAATCGCCGTATCCAGCTCAGCCTTTTGGGTGGCATCAAAGCCAGTAGTACCAATCACCATCCCCTTACCTGCGCTGGCACAAGCCTTGGCATTCGCCAGCGTCGCCAGCGGCGCGGTGAAATCGATCAGCACATCAAAGCTGGCCAAAACCTCATTAATATCTCCAACCACCGATACGCCACAGGCACCAATACCTGCCAGTTCGCCGGCATCGGCACCGATAAGGCTGCTCTCAGGCCGCTCAATCGCCGCCGCCAGCTCACAATCCTCTGCCAGCGAAATTGCCTCGATCAGGGTTTTGCCCATTCGGCCAGCCGCGCCGGTTACCGCAATTTTTACACTCATGTCTGTTCCACTTTATCTGCATGCGGCGCCCGCTCCGGCTCTTCAACCGTCACCCTCGCCATGTCTTTAACACTCATCTCGGCAAGCGCATCATTCACTGCCTGATCTATCGATTTTCGCACCTCCGCCACGGCGCCGGGCTCGCTGCGCGGGCGCACACGAATAATGCCGTCACCCCCCTCTTTGCGCACCGCCTCCAGCACCTCGCGCACGGTGACTTTCTCCAGCGGCGCATTGGGCAGGTATCTCGGCGGATCTTCACTGTTCTCAGTGATCAAGCCCGCCGTGCGCAGGGCGCGCAAAACGCGGGTCACACCCTGAATCTGCACACGCAGGCGCGCCACGAACTCCGACGCACTCAGCGGTCGACGCCCTTCGTAATAGCGCTGCGCCAGCACCGTCATAATGCCGAGAGCGAGATCCTCCTGCTGACGGATACTCATATCGCCACTGCGCCGCGAGGGGACGACATATTCCGGATGTTGCACATAAAAAGCAACACTGCTGCCCACCAGCAGGATCAGCCAGCTTATATAGACCCACATCATGAACAGAATCAGAATCGCAAAGCCCGAGTAGATCGCATAGGTACCACTGTCACTGGCGGAGACCACCACACTGCCAAAGCCCCAGCCCAGACTCTGGAACAGCACGCCCGAGACGACACCCGCCACCAAGCCCGCCCGCAGGGTGACCCGCGTATTGGGGATAAACATATAAAAGAAGGTAAAGGCGCAGATAATCATCAGATAGGGCGCCGCCGCGGTCAAAAACGACACCAGTATGGCTATCGGCGGCAGCTGCTCACTTACCTGCTGAACAGCGCCACCACTGAGCACACTGGCCGACAGACCGATGGCCGAAAACACCAACAGCGGCCCGATCAGCATCACACTGCCATAGTCGGCCACACGCCGCCCGATGCTGCGGTGCTGCTCCAGGCGCCAGATATGGTTGAAGGTTGCCTCAATCTTCTGGATCAGCGAGATGGCCGTATAAAACAGCAGGGCAATACCGAAGGTGCCGAGCACGCCGATTTTGACGTTGTCGATAAAACCGATGATCTTCTCGGTAATCTCAACACCCTTGTCGCCCATCGGCGCCAGAAATTGCAGCATGATGGGCTCGAGCTGCTTGTTGTGCATACCAAAGGCTTTCAGTACCGAGAAGCTCACCGCCAATAGCGGCACCATCGACAATAGTGTGGTGTATACCAGACTCATGGCGCGCAGCGTCAGCTCACCTTTGGCGAGATCATCCAGCACCACATACAGGTAGCGCAGCAGATAGATCAGCCGCTTTCGCCAAAAACTGTAGGCCGCCACTTCCGGCGCCCAAAGACGCTCCGCGACAAAACGGTTGAGGGTTTTATCCATAAAACGGGTGCCCGAGCTGAATCAAAGGCTTTCAGGATGGAGAAAAATGCAGGGCAAGTCGAGAGGGGCAAGCCCCTCCCGCCTCAGAGCTTCATATCGTCGATGAAATCTTTCACGCCATCGAACCAGCTTTTCTTGCGCGGCGACTGTTTGTCATCGCCTTCCAGGCTGGCATGGAATTCCTGCAGCAACTCTTTTTGACGCTTGTTCAGCGACACAGGTGTTTCCACCACAACCTTGCAGATCAGATCGCCGGTACTGCCACCACGCACCGGCGTGATGCCCTTACCGCGCAGGCGGAAAGACTTGCCAGTTTGGGTTTCGGCGGGAATCTTCAGCTTCACACGACCATCGAGCGTCGGCACATCCAGCTCACCACCCAATGCCGCATCCGCAAAGCCGATCGGCACTTCGCAGTGCAGGTGCTTGCCATCGCGCTTGAAGATCGGGTGCGGACGCACCGCGATCTGCACATAGAGATCCCCTGCCGGGCCACCGTCAGGACTGGCCTCGCCCTCGCCACTGAGGCGAATGCGGTCACCGGTATCCACACCGGCTGGCACTTTCACCGACAGCGTCTTGGTCTCTTCCACCCGGCCCTGACCATGACAGTCAGAACAGGGGTCAGAAATAATGGTGCCGGTACCGCGACAGTTTGGACAGGTTTGCTGCACAGCAAAGAAGCCCTGCTGCATCCGCACCTGCCCGACACCATTACAGGTGCCACAAGTCAGCGGCGTAGACCCTTTCTTGGCACCACTGCCGTCACAGGTCTTACAGGCAACCAAAGTAGGAATGCGGATTTTCGCAGTGGTGCCGCGCACTGCCTGCTCCAGATCCACTTCCAGGGTGTAGCGCAAATCCGCACCGCGCTGCGGGCCACGCTGACGACCACCGCCGCCACCGAAAATATCACCAAAGACGTCGCCGAAAATATCGCTGAAACCAGCACCACCGCCGCCACCAAAACCGCCGGCGCCCGCGCCAACACCTTCGTGACCAAAGCGATCATAAGCCGCGCGCTTTTCTTTATCGGAGAGCACTTCGTAGGCCTCGGTGGCCTCCTTGAAGATATCCTCTGCTTTCGGGTCATCCGGGTTACGGTCCGGGTGATTCTTCATGGCGATGCGACGATAGGCCTTTTTAATTTCCTTTTCGTCAGCGCTTCGCTCCACGCCCAGAATTTCGTAGTAATCGCGTTTTGACATCGTTTCGTTTCACGCTTTATCTGCGGCGGGGACAGCGTTCACACGCAGCCCGCCGCCAGATTAAAATTTCACCGACAAGACACGCGAAACGGGAGTTGGCGAAACGCCGCGCAAACCTGCTGCTTTCAGCGTCCTCCGTCTCCCGTTCGCGGCAAACCCGGCGGGGCATCGCCCCGCGCAGTTTTACTTCTTGTCGTCGTCCTTCACTTCCTCAAACTCGGCGTCGACCACATCGTCTGCCGCATTGCCGGCCTCAGCCTGCTCAGCGCCACCGGCTGCTTCAGCCTGCGCCGCCTGCTCAGCGTACATTTTCTGTGCCAGGCTGCCAGAGGCCTCGGTCAGTTCCTTGGTCGCCGCCTCAATAGCGTCGACGTCGTCACCTTTAATGACCTCATCAACCTTGCTCAGCGCCGCCTCAATGGCAGACTTCTCTTCATCACTGGCTTTGTCGCCAGCTTCTTCGAGCGTCTTGCGCGTCGCATTGGCCAGACCTTCAGCAGTATTGCGAGCGGTAACCAGCGCTTCGAACTTCTTGTCCGCTTCAGCGTTGGCTTCGGCGTCGCGCACCATTTGCTCGATCTCGTCCTCATTCAGACCGCTGGAAGCGGTGATACGGATCGACTGCTCTTTGCCGGTCGCCTTATCTTTCGCCGACACATTCAGAATACCGTTGGCGTCGATATCGAAGGTCACTTCGATTTGCGGCAGACCACGCGGTGCGGGCGGAATGTCGGCCAGATCGAAACGGCCCAGCGACTTGTTCGCCGCCGCCTGCTTGCGCTCACCCTGAACCACATGGATGGTCACCGCCGTCTGGTTATCTTCAGCCGTTGAGAACACCTGCGACTTCTTGGTCGGAATCGTGGTGTTCTTCTCAATCAGCGGCGTCGCTACGCCGCCCATCGTTTCGATACCCAGCGTCAGCGGGGTAACGTCCAGCAGCAATACGTCTTTCACGTCACCAGACAGTACCGCACCCTGCAGGGCTGCACCCATGGCAACCGCCTCATCGGGGTTCACATCTTTGCGCGGCTCTTTACCGAAGAATTCCGTCACCTTGGTCTGAACCAGCGGCATACGAGTCTGACCGCCGACCAGAATCACTTCATCGACTTCACTGGTGCTCAGACCCGCGTCGTCCAGCGCCGTCTTCATCGGCTCCAGCGAACGCTTGACCAGATCTTCAACCAGCGACTCCAGCTTGGCGCGGCTCAACTTCACCACCAAGTGTTTGGGACCGGTCGCATCTGCCGTGATGTAAGGCAGGTTCACCTCAGTCTGCTGACTGGAAGACAACTCGATCTTGGCCTTCTCCGCCGCCTCTTTCAGGCGCTGAACCGCCAGCGAATCGCCTTTCAGGTCGATGCCATTTTCTTTCTTGAACTCTTCCGCCAGATAGTCGATCAGGCGCAGGTCAAAATCTTCACCGCCCAGGAAGGTGTCGCCGTTGGTCGCCAGCACTTCAAACTGGTGCTCGCCATCCACCTCGGCAATCTCAATGATGGAGATATCGAAGGTACCACCACCCAGGTCGTATACGGCCACGGTGCGATCGCCCTTGGCCTTGTCCATACCGTAGGCCAGTGCAGCCGCCGTCGGCTCGTTGATAATCCGCTTTACTTCCAGACCGGCAATGCGGCCCGCGTCTTTGGTGGCCTGACGCTGAGAGTCGTTGAAGTAAGCCGGCACAGTGATAACCGCCTCGGTGATTTTCTCACCCAGATAGTCTTCAGCCGTCTTCTTCATTTTCTTCAACACTTCCGCAGAAATCTGCGGGGGCGCCAGCTTCTCGCCTTTAACTTCCACCCAGGCATCGCCGTTGTCGGCTTTGCTGATGGTGTAAGGCACCATCTTGATGTCTTTCTGTACAACATCATCCTCAAAACGGCGGCCAATCAGGCGCTTCACCGCATACAGGGTGTTGTTGGGGTTGGTCACCGCCTGACGCTTGGCGCTCTGACCGACCAGAATTTCATTGTCGTCGGTGTAGGCGACGATAGACGGTGTGGTGCGCGCACCTTCCGCGTTTTCAATAACCTTGACCTTGTCGCCATCCATGACGGCAACGCAGGAGTTGGTGGTCCCCAGGTCAATACCGATAATCTTGCCCATAATTGTTACTCCGCATTCGCTGTTTACTGCGCGGGGCGCTTCGCCCCAAAACTGTGTTCTTGCCGTAGATATTGGCCCTTTTCACGACTTTTCAAGGGCACGGCGTGCATTTATGCAAATATTTACGTGGCTTATTCGCCCTTGGCGACCACCACCATCGCGGCGCGCAATAGTCGGCCGTTCAGGGTGTAGCCTTTCTGCATCACATCGATCACCGTGTTGGGCTCAACACTGGGATTGGGCACCATGGCCATCGCCTCGTGAAACTCGGGATCAAAGGGCTGCCCGGTCGGATCAATCGCCTCAACATTGTGACGCGCCAGCGCGTCCTGCAAGGCTTTCCGAGTCAGCTCCACGCCTTCAACTAGCGGCTTCAGCGTTTCGTTTTCCACATCGGCGGCAGCCAGTGCACGCTCGAGGTTATCGGCCACACCCAGCATGTCGCCAGCGAACTTCTCCAGCGCAAACTTGCGCGCGTTCTCGGCGTCTTTCTCGGCGCGACGGCGCACATTCTGCGCTTCGGCCGCAGCTCGCAGGGCCTGTTCTTTGGCATCGGCCGCCTCCTGACGAGCCGCTTCCAGTTGCGCCTGCAGATCATCCCCGGCCTCGGCCTCTGCACCGCTATCAGTCACCTGCTCCTGAAGCTCTTCTTCCGATACCTGAGCCTTATCCTGTTCTTCCGCCACGTTCGCAGCCTCCTGTCTTTCAAATCTGCGGCCCTGCCGCCTGCAATGGTGTGCGACCCCGCGGGATCGAGCTGGCTCGACAATGGGGCCGACCGCCGCGTTTTCAAGGGCAGAAAGAAAATTTCACGCGTCACCCGCCAGAACTATTGAGCCACCCGAGCCAACTACTGTATAAATAACCAGACATCAAAACCCAAACACCCAACCCACGGGAGCCACGCCATGCTGGTTCACTTGAGCATCAGCAACTTCGCCATCACCGAATCACTGGAAGTCGAGTTACAACCGGGCATGACCGTACTGACCGGGGAAACCGGCGCGGGCAAGTCGATCATGCTCGACGCGCTGGGGCTGACACTGGGCGATCGCACCGATAGCGGCGTGGTGCGGGCAGGCGCCGAGCGCGCAGACATTCACGCCGAATTCGACATCAGCCAGATTCCCCGCGCCCGCCAGTGGCTGCAGGAACGGGAACTGCTGGCCGGCGATGAATGCCGACTCCGCCGGGTGATTACCAAAGAAGGTCGCTCGCGCGCCTATATCAACGGCCAGCCCGCCACAGTGCAGGACGTTCGCGAACTGGGCGAACTGCTCATCGACATCCACAGCCAGCACGCCCATCAATCGCTGCTGAAAAAACCGTATCAGCGCGAACTGCTGGACGCCTTTGCCGGCGCCACCGAACTCTGCAGCGCACTGAATGACGACTGCAGCCACTATCAAAAACTCAATAAGCGGCTCACCCAACTGGAAAGCCAGCTCGACGAGCAGAGCGCTCAGGAACAACTGCTGCGCTACCAACTGGAAGAGCTAGACCGACTGGCCATTCAGCCGGGAGAAGTCGAAGAACTGGAAATCGAGCAGAAACAGCTCACCAACGCCGAACAGATCCTGTCCACCAACCATCACAGCCTCGCACTGTGCCGAGAGGGTGAAGTGAATGCCATGGGCATTCTTCAACAGGCTCTGTCGTCGCTGACAGGCTGCCAGCACGGCCACCCGTCACAGGAAGCCGCCATTTCCCTGTTGGAAAGCGCCCGCATCCAGATTGAAGAGGCCGCCAGCGAACTGCAACGCGTTACCGACGAAACCGAGCTGGACCCACAACGCCTGCAGCAAGTGGAAGAGCGCCTCGACGCCATCTATCAGACCGCCCGCAAACACCGCATTCAACCGGAAGAGCTACCGGGACTGCAGGAATCGCTGCAAGAGCAGCTCGACACGCTGGATGCCACCGACGAAAAACTCGACGCCCTGCGCAGTGAGCGCGACACCGCCCTGGCGAACTATCGCAAGAAAGCTGAAAAGCTCAGCAAGCAACGGCGCAGTGCGGCCGCAAAAATGAAGAAAAGTATCGAGGCAAAACTCAGCGAACTGGCCATGAAACACTGCCAGATCGAGTTTGCCATTACCCCACTCGACAGCGACCAGCCCCATAACCACGGCGACGAAGATATTGAGATTCTGATCCGCAGCAACCCCAATGCCGCCATGGGGCCGCTGCATAAAATCGCCTCCGGCGGCGAGCTGTCGCGTATCAGCCTGGCCATTCAGGTAGTGACGGCGCAGGTTGCCACCGTGCCCACCGTGGTTTTCGACGAGGTGGACGTGGGCATTGGCGGCGCCACCGCAGAAATTGTCGGGCAGTTGCTGCACGACCTCGGCTCACGCAGCCAGGTATTGTGCGTGACTCATCAGGCACAGGTCGCCAGCCAGGGCGATCAGCATATTCTCGTGCAGAAAACCGGCGATAAGAACAGTGTGCGTACCGAGCTGCACGCGCTAGGCGATGACCAGAAAATCGAGGAAATTGCCCGGATGCTGGGCGGGATTGCGATTACCGAAAACACCTTGGCTCACGCGAGAGAAATGCTGGCGACGCGCCACTGAGCGAGACGCCAGCATCGAGACACGGTGTCGGCAGCGATCACTGCCGACACAGAAAAAAGCTTACTTCTTGGGGCGAACGTACAGAACCAGGCTGTGGTCGACCAGCTCGTAGCCGCGCTCTTCCACCAGCTTGTGCTGACGCTCTTCGATGATGTCATCGTAAAACTCGATGACCTCACCCGTTTCCATACAAACAATGTGGTCGTGGTGCTCGCCCTTCGCCAGCTCGAATACCGAGTGACCGGCTTCGAAGTTGTGGCGCACCACCAGACCGGCCGCCTCGAACTGGGTCAGCACGCGGTATACCGTTGCCAGACCGACGTCTTCTCCCGAGTCCATCAGCGAGCGATAAACATCTTCCGCACTGAAATGCTGATTGTCGGCCTCGGCCTGCTCAAGCAGTTGGAGAATTTTGACCCGTGGCAAGGTGACTTTCAGACCAGCCTTGCGGAGTTCTTGGTTTTCGCTTGACATAAAGCACTGACCTTAGCGTTGTGTAGAGGATTGCGATATTATCCCCGCCTCTGCGAGCGATTGGAACCCTGACTATGTTTTTGCGTATTGCCACCGTCAGCCTGCTGTTGCTGCTTGGCGCCTGCAGCTCCCTTGAGTTTCCCGGCGTTTATCGCCTGTCCATCGACCAAGGCAATATTATCACCCAGGAGATGGTCGACCAGCTTGAAATCGGCATGAGCCGCAGCCAGGTCGAGTACGTGATGGGCACACCGCTGATCCGTAACACCTTCAACCCGGACCGCTGGGACTACGTCTACACCCTCAACAAAGAGGGCAAGCCCTCAGACCGCCACCAGCTCAGCGCCTTTTTTGAAGGCGACACACTGGTCAAAATTGTGACCGACGTCGCCCCCTCTGAAGAAGGTCGCGTAGGCGGCGGCGCCGACGCCCAGCCCGAGTAACACTCAGGCGTCTTTAAGCGCCTTGGCTTTTGCCGCCCGCTGCTTGCGCACTTCCTTGGGGTCAGCAATCAGCGGGCGATAAATTTCCACACGATCGCCATCCGCCAGCGCCTGTGCTTCAGGCTTGCTGACCACCTTACCGAACACCCCCACATCGACACTGCTCAGATCGAGCTCGGGAAACTGGGCATCCAGCCCCGACTTCTCAACGGCTTCGCGCACAGTGCTGCCCTGCGGCAGTTCCAGCGCCACAATGCGCTGCTTGTTGGGCAGGGCGTAGGCCACTTCTACATGAATCATGTCGTTATTTTCCATATTGCTGATTCGCACGTTTTACCAGGGCATCAACCAAATTGTTCGCCACCGAATTAAACAATTGCTTGGTCGCCGCACCGACCAGGGCACCACTCAGCGCAAAGCGCAGGTGCAGACTCACTTTGCAGGCCGCGTCCCCCAGCGCCAGCAACTCCCATTCACCTTTGAGTTTTTCAAAGGGGCCGTCCACCAGACTCAAGACAATGCGGCGCGGCGGCGTCAGGCTATTACGGGTAGTAAAGCTCATGCGGATACCCGCCCTCGACAGGTCCAGCCGCGCCTCCATAGTATTGTCGTCGGCAAACAGAATCTCGGCACCGACACAGCCATCCATGTACTGGGGATAGGCTTCTACATCGTTGATCAGCGCATACACCCGCTCCGCAGAATACGGCAGCAAGGCACTTCGGCGTATGTCATTCATGGTCAGTTCCGGCTCTTGTCATTCGCTTGGCGGCACCGCTATGTCAGGCGACTGTATAGCCCCCAGCACAACAGACACAGCAATACCGGCGGCGCAATATACCGTAACATGCGCAACCAAAGCCAAAAAAAGCCCTTCTCCAGCCAGCGATCACGCACGCCGTAAACACTCAGCGGCACTCGCCAGCCGGCAAACAACACAAAACACAGCGCGCACATGGGCATCAGCACATTCGCCACGACAATATCCAGCCACTCCATCGCCGAGCGCGAGAACCAGTTCAGCGGCGACCCCGGCTGCAACGACAGCAGCGCGATCTCCGCAACCAGCAGCACCGTGCCGCCCGTCACCAAAGCGGCCAACCAACGGGGCAGCGACCAGCGCTCCACCAGATACGCCACCACCGGCTCAAACAGGGCGACGACCGTGGTGATCGCCAGAATACCCATCAATATATAGAAAGCCGTACCGGCAATATCGCCAAACACCAGATTGCCAAAGCTGTAAGGCAGCGAGACAAACATCAGCGCCGGCCCCTGCCCGGCCACGATATGCTGGTCGCTGACCAGCGCGATAATAATCAGCCCGCCCATCAACATCGCGGCGGTATCGATGCCCGCCAACGCCAGCAACTGGCGACTGGCCGAGCGGCCCGACGGGAAATAGGCACCGTAAGCCATCAGCGCAACACTGCCCAGCCCCAGCGCAAAGAACGCATTCTGCGCAGCGGAAAGCACCGCCTCCCAGGAAAACTCCGTCGCCCTGAAGGTAAACAGCGCACGCTCGGCCGCCCCGAAATCGCCCAACTCATAGGCGAAGTACAGCAGGCCAGCCATGACCAACAGCAACACCGGCAGCAGAATCCGCAGCACAATCGCCATGCCGCGCTTCACGCTTACCGACGACAGCGCAATGGTCAGAACAAGAAATCCGTAGAGTGACTGCTGCTGCATTTCCGGCGAGGCCAGCAACTGCTGGAATTCGGCCGCAACCAGATCCAGACTGGCGGCCTCCATCGCCCCGGAGGACATTTTGGGGATGTACCAAAACAGCCAGCTTGATACCACGCTGAGATTCGCCGCCAGCAACAGGGCCGCCACCGCCGACAGCTGCGCCACCAACGACCAGTGGCGAGACGCACCGGAAAAGCTGGCAATCTGATCAACGGCATGAATGGGGTTTGCTCGGGCACGCATGGCAATGCGCAACTCCGCCACCGCGACCGGCAGCATCACCAACAGCAGAAAGCCCGCATACAACAGCAGATAGACGGCACCACCCTGCGCCGCCGCCTCCTGTGGCGTCGTCCAGAAATTGCCCAAACTGACAACCAGGCCGGTTGCCGCGGCGAGAAATGTCCATCGACTGGACCAGATTCCCTGGACTTTGGTTTTTTTAAGGGCCATACACCTTCGGCGAGCATTGTCACTGCAGCGGTCTTTTTACCTGAGCAGCATAGGTTTTGCCAGCTACTGGCTCTATAATCGCCGCCATGAGCAAAAAGAAACCGAATAACAGCAGCACAATCGCCCTGAACAAAAAGGCGCGACACGACTACCACCTGACCGACAAGCTGGAGGCCGGCGTGTCGCTGCTCGGCTGGGAAGTGAAAAGCCTGCGCGAAGGCAAAGGGCAGATCACCGATACCTACGTGTTGCTGCAGAATGGCGAAGCCTTTCTGTTGGGCGCGCACATCTCGCCCCTGCTCAGCGCCTCCACCCATTTCGTGACCGACCCGACCCGCACGCGCAAACTCTTGCTTCACAGCCAGGAACTCCGCAAACTGGAGGAAGCGACCCAGCAAAAGGGCTATACCTGCGTATGCACCGCCATGTATTGGAAGAAGCATCTGGTCAAAGTCGAAATTGCCCTGGCCAAGGGCAAGAAGGACCACGACAAGCGCGAAACCGAAAAGTCCCGCGACTGGGATCGGCAAAAGCAGCGAGTGCTGCGACAACACAATAGCTGACCCGTAGCGACCGCCAATGAAAACGCTCCACTTACTCAGGCACGCCAAAGCAAGCTGGGAAAAAGACGAGCTGCGCGATGCCGACCGTCATCTGACGCGTCGCGGCAAACAGGACTGCGCAAGGGTTGCCCGCGCGCTCAGCCAGTCGGAACACCACTTCACCCGCATCTATTGCAGCAGCGCCCGCCGCTGCACGGAAACCCTGCAACGCTTCCGCGCCGAAAGCACGCTGTTTGACGGCGTCGAGACCACCATCGACGACGCCCTCTATACCTTCGACCGCGACACCCTGCTGACTTGGCTCAAAGAGCTGGACAATAGCTGCACCGCGCCGCTGATTATCGGCCACAACCCGGCGCTGCGCGATCTGGTGAACTACCTCTACGACGGCGAAATTGAAAACTTCAGCACCACCACATTCATCACTCTCGAGATCAATGTGGAATACTGGGATCAGTTGCGCACCGACAGCGCCAAGCTCACGGAACAGATTCGTCCCAAGCAGCTTCGCTAACCCTCAGACAAGGAACGCCTCTGGCATGAGCCAAGCCGACGCCCTCAAGAATATTCGCATCGTCCACGACGTGCTGATCCTGAAAAAAAGCCACAAACTGATTCGCCGCATGCGCCGGGCACTGGCCGAGCCGGAAATCCACGGCTATCAGGTGTGGGGCTCCTCCTTCCTGATCATGGACTACCTGCTGCAACACCCGCCGCGACGCGGCAGCAAGATCACCGAGATCGGTTCCGGCTGGGGCATTTTGAGTATTTTCTGTGCAATGCAGTTTGGCGCCAAAGTCACCGCCGTCGATGCCGACGAGCACGTCTTCCCCTACCTCGACGCGCACGCACTGCTGAACGACGTGACCATCAAAACCCGGGTCGCGCGCTATGAAGAATTGGGCATCAAGGAATTGAAAGGCCAGAAGATGCTGCTCGGCGGCGATATCTGCTTCTGGCCCAAACTGGTTAACCCGCTGTACAGCGCCATCGAAGCCGCACTGGATGCCGGGGTAAAAACCATCATCATTGCCGATCCGGGCCGCTCGCCGTTTCACAAGCTCGCCCGCAAATGCCAGAAAAACTTCAATGCCGAGCTGCTGGACTGGGAAGTAAAAACGCCCAAATCCATCAGCGGCGAACTGCTGGTGATCCGCGCCTGACCACTGGCTCAGGCGCCGAACAGCCCCCTCAGCCCTTCTTCGACTTCTTGCCTTTTTTCAGCTTCACTCTGGGACGGTAGTCCAGCTTGGGCAGTCGCGGCAACTTGCCTGTCGCCAGATAGCTGTGAATCTGCAGTTGTGAACGCACCTTGGCAGAACTCTTTTTGCGGGGACGGAAATCATTGCTCTGCGACGCATCGATCATCCGCGCCTTCACATTGTCGGCCCACTGAATATCAATGATGTTCTGAATCCGCTTCTGCAGCACCGGACTGTAAACCGGACAGGTCACCTCCACCCGGAAGTCGATATTGCGCGTCATCAAATCCGCCGAGGAAATGTAGTACTTGGGCTTGCCGCGATTGCGGAAGATATACACCCGCGGGTGCTCCAGATAGCCGTCGACAATACTGATCGCCTCAATATTCTCGCTCACGCCCGGCACACCCGGCAGCAGCGAGCACATGCCGCGCACAATCAAACGCACCGGCACCCCCGCCTGACTGGCCTCGTACAGCTTATCGACCAGTTCGCGGTCCACCAGGTTGTTACACTTCAGCGTAATGCCGCACTCCTTGCCCGCCCGCGCCGCATCGATTTCGCCCTGCACATTATCCAGCACGCGCTCGCGGCTGTTCAGCGGCGACACCGCCAGATGCTTAAACTCATGGCGCTTGTAGGTATAGGCGATAAAGTCGAAGACCTTGGCCACCTCATCACCAATCGCCTGATCGTAGGTCAGCAGGCTGAAGTCGGTGTACACCTCCGCCGTCTTCTCGTTGAAGTTACCCGTGCCCACGTGGGTGTAGTACTTCTGAAGATTCCCTTCCTGGCGGCTGATCGAAATCAGCTTGCTGTGCACCTTCAAGCCCGGCACGCCCAAAATCACGTTCACGCCGCCATCGGTCAGACGCTGCGACAGCGCGATGTTGGCCTCTTCATCAAAGCGCGCCTGCAACTCCACCACCACCGTCACTTCTTTGTGGTTGGCGACCGCGTTCAGCAGCGCATCGACAACGTGTGAGTTCGACGCCACCCGGTACAGGCTGATGCGAATCGACTTCACCGCCGGATCAATCGCGGCAGTTTTCAGCAGGTCCGTCAGGTAATCGAAGCTGTGATAGGGATAGAACAGCAGAATATCCTGCTCCCGCATGCAGCTCAGAATATTGTCAGCGGCGTCAATTTCCGGCACCCGGATTTTCGGCAGCGCCTTCGCATCCAGATACGCCGGCCCCAGATTAGGGAAGCGCATAAAGTCTTTGGAGTTGTGGTAGCGCCCACCGGGGATCATCGAGTCGAGGCGACCCAGCCCCAGCCGCTTCACCAGATACTCCATCAAATCATTCGGCATCTGCGCGTCGTACACAAAGCGTACCGGATCCCCCTTGCGGCGGCGCTTGAGACTCTGCGTCATCTTCTCCACAAAGGTCTGCGTCACCTCTTCGCTGAGTTCCAGCTCGGCGTCGCGGGTCAGCTTCACCGTGTAGGCCTCGGCAGAATCCAGCGGAAAAATCCCGCGAAATACCTGCGGCAGGCACACGCGAATCATGTTCTCAAGCGTAATCAGCACCTTGCCGCGCTTGCCCTTGCGACCGGGAATCCGCACAAAGCGCTCGATCCGCGTGGTCGGCACTTCCAGCAGCGCAAAGCGCACCTGACCCTCATAACTGAGCTTGATCGCCAGATAGATCGACGCGTCATTCAGCTCCGGCATCGGGTTGGCATCGTCCAGCAGAATCGGCACCAGCTCCTGCTGGATATGACTGTGGAAATAGCCGCGCACGTACTCCGTCTGCGCCTCATCGAGCTGGCGCTCGTTCACAATGTAGATTTTGCGACGGCGCAATTCCTTCAGGTTGGCGCTGTAGGTGGCATCAAAACGGCGCTGCAATTTCAGCACTTTCTGATGAATTTCCTCCATCAGCGCCTTGTAGTCCTCCTGTTTGGAGGGCGTCGAAAACGCAGCCAGACGACGTACATCCGCCACCCGCACCCGGAAGAATTCATCGAGGTTGTTAGAGAAGATGCCCAGATAACGAATCCGCTGGATAATCGGCACCGACGGATCAGCCGCTTCCTGCAGCACCCGCTCGTTAAAAGAAAGCCAACTCAGCTCTTTGGCAATCCACGCCTGTTCAGCGGTCATTTCGCTCATATTTTCCTACCCTGACAACGTTTAAAGCACTTGTATGCGCGCAACAGCCTAACGGTTATGCATGTCATTTTAGTGACATATTTCAGTGGTCGCATTTGCCAGTGACAGGTCGTAAACTAACTGCTCACAAGGGACAAAATGCATGGCACAAAACAGCGACTCCTTCGCCGCGCTCGACCTCGGCTCCAACAGCTTCCACCTGCTTATCGCCAGCTTCCAGGATGACAAACTCCGCATCATCGACCGCCACAAAGACATGGTTCGACTGGCCGCCGGTCTCGACGATAACGGCGTCCTCAGCGAAGAAGCCCAGCAGCGCGCGCTGGACAGTCTGGCAAAAGTCGCCAACCGCCTGCGCGGTGTCCCGCGTTCGCAAATCCGCATTGTAGGCACCAACACCCTGCGGGCCGCCAAAAATGCCAGCGAGTTTATGACCCGGGCCGAAGCCATCCTCGGCACACCCATCAATATTATTTCAGGTACCGAAGAAGCGCGACTGGTTTACCTCGGCGTCGCCAACGATCTGGCCATTGAAGACCGCCGACGGCTGGTCATTGATATCGGCGGCGGCTCCACCGAAATGGTCGCGGGCGGCCAACAGCCCCGCCTGCTGGAAAGCCTGCCCATGGGCTGCGTCAGCCACAGCCTGCACTACTTTCCCAACGGCAACATCAACGACAAACTCTTCAAAAAGGCCGTCAATGCCGCCCGCCAGTTAATCTCGCCCTACGTGGAAGGCTTCCGCGACCAGTGGCAGGAAGTGGTCGGCTCCTCCGGCACCATTCGCGCTATCAGCAAGATCCTCAGCGAACAGGGCCTGTGCGACGCCGGACAAATCACCCTCGACGGCATGAATGCCCTCAAGGAACAACTGCTGAACGCCGAGCACACCAGCAGCCTGCAACTCAAAGGCCTGAGTGACGAGCGGCGCGATGTTTTCCCCGGCGGCTTTGCGGTGCTCTATGCGCTGTTCAAGGAAATGGGCATACAGGAACTGCATATCTCCAACTACGCCGTGCGCGAAGGCATTGTGTACGACCTCGCCGGGCGGCTGCACCACAAAGACAAACGCGACGAGACCATCCGCCAGCTTATCGAGCAGTACCACATCGACCCCGCCCAGGGTGAGCGTGTGGCCGAACTCTGCCAACGCTGGCTGCCGATGCTCGCCGACCGCATGAACAGCGACTACACCGAAGCCGAAAAACTGCTGCTCTGGGCCGCCAAACTCCACGAACTCGGCCTGGCCGTCGCCCACGGCGGCTACCACAAACACGGCGCCTACATCCTCAGCAATGCCGACCTGCCCGGCTTCTCCCGGCAGGAACAGGCGCGACTCAGCGTGCTGGTGCTCAACCACCGCCGCAAACCCAAAAGCCTGGATATCAGCACCTACGGCGTCACCCCGGACTGGATGATGGTCTGCCTGCTGCGACTGGCCTGCATCTTCTACCGCCGCCGTCAGGCCGTGCGCTTATCCGACGACATCCAGCTCAGCAGCCCCGCCCCCGAACAGATTCAGCTCCACATCCCCAGCCACTGGCTCGACGCCAACCCCCTCACCGCCGCCGACCTCGACGACGAAGCGGAGCTGCTGCGCAAATGCCTTAACATCCAGCTCGACGTTATCAGCCAACAGCCCGCCGACGCACAAACCGGCTAGTGTCCGCGCCCGGTAACTGTTAGGATTAACCGTTGCAGAATTTGGGGCCGTTTTGGATTCGACGCCGGTTACAAAACTCTGTGGTGCATGCCGTGATGACAGCCAATCACGTTAATCCAAAGCTGTACTCTATATAGTTGCCAACGACGACAACTACGCTCTAGCGGCTTAAACCCCGCTAGCAGTCCCAGCAAGGTGCCCATACCGCGCGAAGGACTGTCATATAGAATGGGATCGCAACAAGGTATGCTCTGGGCCGCGTTGTTAAACTTTTACAGAACTCGCTGACTGCGTCCTGACCGTTGGGCTGCAGAAGGCTAAATCAATAAACGGAAACTAAGCATGTAGAGCCCTGAGCAGCGGACGGGCGGACGGGGGTTCAATTCCCCCCGGCTCCACCAATTTTAGATATAAAAAACAAACACTTACATGGAAAATCATGTAAGTGTTTCCACTTTCCTTCCACCCAGCCTAATTAAAAACCAATATTTCTATTCATACGTACCCCTTAAGAACTTTTATACACATCAACCCATTGATTTATATGTATATTAAAAGCTAAAACTATTTACAGCCTTATACGGTAGGTACTATTCCCATCGCATTTTGTATTGACAAATGCTACATTTCGCACAGAATCCCCGCTCCAAAAGCATGGAACGCATGTACGACATTGAAGGTCGAAATGTTTATGACGGTTACATTGACAGAATTGAAGGGGGAAGAAATGACTACATTTCAAGACGTTTCAGCCTATATCCTTCATCTAGCCAGTCGAGCAGGAATCCCAGTTTCTAATCTGAAGCTGCAAAAACTTGTGTATTACTGCCAAGGCTTCAGCTTGGGCGTCACAGGCAAACCTCTCTTTGAAGAAGAGATTGTGGCATGGGATCACGGGCCAGTGGTGGACTCTCTTTATCATCAATACAAGCAATTTGGGCGCAATTCTATTCCTGCGCCTACAGCGTTTGATGAAGACGTTTTTGACGAAATTCAGAAGGAATTAATTTCTGATGTTGTCAACACGTTTGGGCACAAAGGAGCATGGACTCTTCGCGAGATGACGCACAAAGAAGCTGCATGGCTTGGGCATAGCCCTGACGGCATGTCGGGCGACAGCACAGTTATAAGCAAAGAAGAGTTAGCCAGTTTTTTCAAGGGAAAGATGCCAAACCAAGAATATTTCGACAGTTACATCTCCAGCGCCGACTGCGCGACTCCTGAAAACATTGTTCAGGTGCCAGGCAATATTAGTACCGCTGATGAGTTCGTAGCCTGGATAAAGCAAGGGTAACCAAAAGGAATCGGCAAGGATGTCCGAGTGCTCAGTCACCATTAACATAAGTAAAACCGCATTACTGTCTTTGCAACACAAAGATGACACTCTGCTAAGAAAGCTCTTCGACAATTTTATTAAACCACTCCGGCTTGGATACACTGTCAGCGAGCTCGAAGGGAAATATAAGCCTAGCTGGGAGTTACCATTCGAAAGCGCATGCCCAATGAGGAATGCAATGGTTAGGTTTGCTAAAACGAACCTACTTTACCATTATCATTTTGGCTTTCCATACTATCAAACCGGAAGAGATCCCAAATATCCTGGCAATGAATCAGATGGTATCGTCCACACAAAATTCATCACCAACGATAATGAAGCCGAATCATTGGAGTCACATGTAATATTCCGAGTTGATGAGGCCCATCCCCATCCATTTACAATTCCAATGAACTTGTCCGACGACATTGTTCCGCTCTAAATCCAACGGTCGTGATTTTCTCTAGAGGATTTAGCTTGACGGCTTCCTTCAGATGATCAAGGGATAAATGCGCATACCGCATAGTCATAACAATAGTGCTATGGCCCAGCATTTTTTGAAGAGTAAGAATGTTCCCGCCATTCATCATAAAATGACTTGCGAAACTGTGACGAAGAGCGTGAGCTGCCTGCCCTCATGGTAACTCAATTTTTGAACGCTTTAGCGCCCGACGAAAAGCTGTAATCGAGCTGGTAAAATGACCATGAATTTTCAGGTGCTCAACAATTTCAGTCTCTAGCTTTTCAGATATGGGCACACTTCGACTTTTACCTGACTTCGTTTGTGAAAATCTAATTTGTCCTGCCCTCACCATCCTGGGCGTAATTTTCTCAGCCTCCCCCCATCTAGCGCCAGTTGCCAAGCAGATTCTGGCCAGTAGAGATACGTATGGATTCTCAGCGGACTCCAGCACGGCTAGCAAACTGGGGGCGATTCACATCCCCTTGAGCTCCACCATCAGCTTATGACAGCTCTCGCCCGACATATGGTAGGGGCTGAACTCCCCCGTCGGTGAGTAACGCTTATAGCTTTCTCGTGTGGCTTTGATTTCGGGCAGGTAGCCCATTTCCCAGGCGGAGAAGTCGCGGGCTTCGATTTCCTGGTAGTCGAGGATGATGGGATCGCGGTGGCGTTTGTCGTTGAGGATGCGGTGGTAGATTTTATTGACGTTGGAGCGGGAGCCTTCCAGGCATTGCAGGAAGTAGTGCTGGTTGAAGTACATCAGGCCGGTAACGGCCATCGGGCCATTATTGCGGCGCGAGGCGTCGAGTATGTCTTCAATGGATTCCGGTTTGAAATGTTCGGTGGGCTGGCTGGTATAGATCAGGCGGACGAGGTACATGGTGGCGTCTCCACTCGGGCAGGATAAATTACATACGCGGCGCCCAGCCCAAGTGGATAATGCGGAATATACCTATCCTCCGCCACGCTAGTAGGATTTGTAGGGCAGGAATTTACCCGACATCACTACGCTGACACGGTCGCCTTTGGGGTCTGCTTCCCGCTGGATATCTACCGAGAAGTCGATGGCGCTCATAATGCCGTCGCCAAATTCTTCGTGGATGAGTTCTTTCATGGAGCCGCCGTATACGCTGACGATTTCGTAGAGACGATAGAGCAGCGGATCGGTGGGAATACCCGGCGCGCCTTTGGAGGGCACAATCTTCAGCCAGGCAATGGCTTCGTCGCTGAGATCAAACAGGCTGCCGATAACAGCGGCTTGCTCTTCGTTCAGGGCCATCTGGCCGAGACAAGCGGCGGTGGTCCACTCTTTGGAGAGGCCGACTTTCTCGGCAACGTCTTTCCACTTGATCCCTTTGCTGACTTTGGCGGCGAGGATCATCTGGGTGACAGTTTCACGGGATGTGATCATGGTGTGCTCCTTAGCATCAGGGTGAGTTGGGCCATTGGCTTAACAGGTAAACAACGAACGCCAGCAACAACGCGCTGACGCCCTGCCAGAATTGCACCGGTTTGCGCTCAATGAGGGGCGGCCGGGTTTTGTTGAGAAACTGTTGATTGGGGTGGCGCAGGTCGTAGAGGAATTCCGAGAGTTCCCGATAGCGTTTTGCCGGATCGGGATGCACGGCTTTTTTCAGGGTATCGTCCAGCCACGCGGGCAGCTCGCTGTCTTCATCGCGCACGGAGAGGTAGCGCAGACGCCGCTGGGCATTGAGGCTTTTGGCGCGCGCTACGGTGGGGCCGTAGGGAAAACGACCGGACAGGAGTTGGTAGGCAATCACGCCCAGCGAGTAGAGATCGGACGCCGGGCTGCCGCCCTCGCCGAGAAAGTATTCCGGCGCCGCGTAAAGGGCTGTGCCCAGCAACTCGGGCTGATGCGGCGTCAATTGCGATTCAACAATGCCCGCCACGCGCGTCGCACCGACGTCGATAATTTTGACCGTGCCCGCAGCGTCGATCATCAGATTGTCGGGCTTGAGGTCCTGATGCAGCATCTCCAGCCGATGAAAAGCACGCAGCCCCTTTGCGGCCTGTTCGATAATATCCCGCACGGTTTCGAGATCGGGCTCGGGATTGTCGCGCAGCCACTGGGTAAGCGTACGGCCCTCGATGTAATCACTGAGGGTGTACAGGCAGCTTCGCGGACGGCGGACCGGCGGCACGCTGAGCACATGGGGCGAGTGAATGCGCCGGGCAATCCACTCTTCCAGCAGAAAGCGCTCCAGATACTCGGGGTCTTCCGCCAGATCTATCGACGGCGTTTTCATCACGTATTTGTCGCCGCTGTCGGTATCGACCACCAGAAAAACGTGGCTGCGACTGGTGGCGTGAATCTCCCGCTCTATGCGATAGCCATCCAGCACATCGCCTGACTCAAGCACCGGCGGCAGCGGCAGCGCCTCGGCGAGTAAATGCAGATCCCGCGCGTCGGGGTTTGGCAAGGCATCCACACGCAGCAACTGCACGCTGAGGTTGTCGTCGCTGCCTCGCTCAAGCGCTGTAGTCGCCAAGCGGCGAGCACTGTCATTGAGATCGTCGGCCTCACTGAGCGCCGCCCGCACGGTGGCCTCATCGAGGTATTCATACACACCGTCAGTCGCCAGCAGAAAGACATCACCTGCACGCAGCGGCAGTGCCCGGTAGTCGATCTCCAGCGGTTCCTCCACGCCCAGCGCGCGACTCAGATAGCTTTCCTCGCGGGATATACGCAGGCGATGATCTTTGGTGAGCTGTTCCAGCTCGCCCGCTTGCAGGCGATAAATGCGCGCATCGCCCACATGAAACAGGTGGGCCGTAGCCGCTTTGATCACCAGCGCACTAAAGGTGCAGACATAGCCCCGGTCGGCATCGTGGCGGTATTCGCTGCGGCGGGTTTGCGATACCAGCCAGGAATTGCTGGCGGCGATCACCCGCTCGGCGGCGGTGCGTACCGACCAGGCTTCGGAGGTACAGAAGTAGTCATCGAGAAAGCTTTGCACGGCACTCGCACTGGCAATCTGGCTGACCGGACTGGAGCTGATGCCATCGGCGATGGCAACGGCAGCGCCCTTGAGGCTGAGCTGGGGCTCGGGGGGAATCCTCGCGGCGCAGGCGTCCTGATTGTCGGCCTTGCGCCCCTTATCGGAATACTGGCCGACACTCAGTTGCAGTCGCGGCGGTGTGGCTGCCACGTTTGCCCCGGCGACACTGGCCGGGGCGGTGGGACGGTTCATGCAGAGGTCGTCGCCGCTTTGGCAGCCGGTGCGGCAGCCACTTTGCGCTTGGCGCCGGTGCGCACATGCGTGGTGTAGAGAGTCAGGCCGGTGAACGCCAGACCGCCAACCAGGTTGCCCAGTGCGGTGGGGATTTCATTCCAGAAGAAGTAATCACCAATGGAGAATTCGCCGCCCATGATCATCGCGAAGGGGAACAGGAACATGTTCACCACCGAGTGCTCGAAGCCCATAAAGAAGAACAGCATGATGGGCATCCACATCGCCAGTACCTTGCCACTGACATGGGTGGAAATCATCGCGCCGACAACGCCCATCGACACCATCCAGTTACACAGCATGCCGCGAATGAAAATGGTGAGCCAGCCGTCCATGCCGTAGGCCGCGTAGCCCACGGTACGCGATTCACCGATACTGGCCACTTTCTCGGCAATCGCGCCGCCGTCGGTGTTGTAGCCCATCGTAAAGATGTAAGACATCATCACCGCCACGGTAAACGCACCGGCAAAGTTGCCGACAAACACCAGCCCCCAGTTGCGCAAAATTTGTGAGGGGGTGACGCCGGGGCGCTTATCCAGCCAGGCCAATGGCGTGAGCATGAAGACGCCAGTCAGCAGATCGAAGCCCATCAGGTAGAGCATGCAAAAGCCCACCGGGAAGAGAATCGCGCCGATCAGAAACACCCCGGTTTGCACCGCCACGGTTACCGCAAACACCGCCGCCAGTGCCAGAATGGCACCCGCCATATAACCGCGAATCAGGGTATCGCGGGTGGACATGTGAACCTTGGATTCACCCGCGTCGACCATTTTGGTCACGAACTCGGAAGGAACTAAATAAGCCATAGAATTAGCCTCGCTCAGCGTTTAATGCACTACTTTCGATAAATGGTTTGAAGCCGCCCAAAGCGCATAAAAAAAGCGCCCGCACTTACCCCGCTTGTTGCAGGTCAGTGTCGGACGCCTTTATCCGGATACGCTCAATGTCGATCGAAGCCAGCCTTGGCCTCGAGTGATTTACATTTCGCAAGCCTCGTGCCAATTAGGCAAAGCGGGGTAAGTTGTTGCGGAGAAAGGATTTATTGGATTCTCGGGAACGCCGCGCAATCCAACAACATGCGTTGCACTGGTGCAGACGCAGCAAACGCTGCGCCGTATTGGATCAAAACACAGTGAAATTAAGGCGCGATATGGCGCCTATAGATATGACGCCTACAAATTCAGCCTCCAGGCAATGAGCAAGGTATAACTCGCCGCCCTCGTCGAACCGAGGGCCAGTCAAGCCTGTCGCCGCAATGTTGAGCTAGCCTGCACAGTTCTGCGCTCTGCAATTGCTAGAGTCAGAACCGCTTCGCTATGATGGTGCCACCGTTCTAACCCGACTTGCTGCGCTTCCCGCTTTGTTCGCGAAGTGCCCTGTGCATTGCTGTGAACAATAACGCCTTAACCAACAACATCGCGGCATGGCTTTTTTTATTCCTTACCGCACTCTTTGCGCCATCGCTGCTGGCAGCAGACTCGCCGTGCCAGTTTCAATGGGATGCGAACGCTGCGCCGATGACCGCGCTGGCAGGTCAGTGGTGCGCACAGAGTGGCGACGCCAGCGGGCAGCTCAACGTGCCCGGCACCTGGCACAATACCCGGCTGGCAGAAGCCCGGGTGCCCGGCGATGCCGAAGTGCACTACCGCCTGACGGTGAACCACGGCGAGCTTGACCGCGCGCTGGCCATTCGCCTGCCCCGCCCCTACGACAGTTATCGCCTGCGGGTTAACGGTCGCGAGTTGCTGGCAACCGGCCGATACAGTGCTTCCGGGCACGACGAATGCTACCCGCACTACGCCCAGTTTTATGCCAGCGGCGACCAGAGCCTGATTGAAGTCGATGTTGCCAACCAGCAGTTCATTGCCGGGGGCATGCGCTCGCCCCCCATATTGGGGCTGGCCGATGACATGTATGAATGGCGGGCCAGAGAGCTGGCCATTGAAGGCTTTCAGTCCGGACTGCTGGTGTTGATGGCCTTTATCCAGCTCGGCCAGTTTGCCGCCGCGCGGCGTGTCTATGCCGCCCAGCTTTTCTTCGGATTAACCTGTTTGTCGGTGGCGGTTTTTTCCAGCCTTGGCGGCGAACAGTGGCTGAGCCTGTTGCTAGCACCGTGGCATCTGGCTCCCGACCTGCATTTGCGCTGGGCGATGATTCCCCTCGCCATTCTCGGTTTAAGCGAATTCAGCGCGCAGCTCTTTCCCGATGAGTTTCATCGCCGCCCCCGACAATACTGGCGCGCCATTACTGTCGTCTTCCTGCTGGGAAGCCTGCTGCTGCCCAGCCGCCCTCTGGCCGTGCTGTTCTGGGCAATGGAGAGCGCAGCCCTGCTGATGTCGGGTTATATCCTGTTCGCCACCTTCCGTGCCGCACGGCAGCGACGGCCCGGCGCCCTCTCTCTCACCGCGGTGTATGGCATTCTGTTTATCACCGTGATGCGCGATATTGTGGTGGATTTTCAGGGCCAGTACCTGGGCAATCTCGGCCCCACGGGCATGGTGGTCTGCCTGGTCTGGCAGGGGCTGCTGCTGGCCCGTCACAACGCCCGCGCCCACAAGCGCTCCATGGAACTGGTGCAGCAACTGGAGCAAGCGGAAGCGGTAAAAGATGAGTTTCTCGCCAACACCTCTCACGAACTGCGCACGCCGCTGCAAACCATCATCGGACTGGCCGGGCTGGACAGCCAGACCCAGGATCAACGCGGCCGCAATGCCGGACTGATCGGCGACACGGCTCGGCGGCTGGCCCTACTGGTCGATGATCTGATGGACCTCACGCGTATGCGTCATCAGGGCATACAGGTGCAGCCGATGGCGGTGTCATTGCGCGGCGAATTTGAAACCCTGCAACAGCTCTTTTCGCCGGTGATCCGGCACCGGGACCTGGAAATCCGACTGGCGCTGCCCGCTGAAGACCTGTACGTGATGGCCGACCCGAAGCGCCTGAGGCAGGTGCTGTATAACCTCCTCGGCAACGCGGTGAAGTTCACCCCGGCAGGCGAAATCTGCCTCTACGCCGAAGTACAAACAGAAGTACAAACACCGGGCGGCGAGCTGCGCATAGGCGTGCGCGACACCGGTCCGGGCATGGACAGCAAACAGTTGCGACTGGCTCGCCAGCGCTATCAGCAGGGTGAGCTTGCCAGCGAAGGGGTGGGGCTGGGATTGCCGATCAGCCACGGCATTCTCCACGCCCACGGCTCGGCGCTGGAGATCGACTCCACCCCCGGCAAGGGGACGGATTGTCACTTTGCCCTGCCGCAGGCAACGGCAAGTCCGTCTGTCAGCCCGATGGAAAACGCCATCCCGGCGCCCCGTCCCGCGCCCGCGATTGAGCAGACCGTCGATCAATCAAGCCCGCCGGACGAGGACTATATTCTGGTCCTCGATGACGACGGCTGTATTCTCGAAACCGTCGCTCAGCTATTGGCGCCACTGGAGCACCCGGTACTCACCGAGAGTCGCATCGACCACGCCCTGTCACTGATCGACAGCCGCGTACCCGCCCTGTTGATCCTCGACCTGATGATGCCCGAGGCCTCCGGGTTCGAGGTGCTGGAGCTGCTGCGCCAGCGCTACAGCGCCACCCATCTTCCTATCCTCGTGCTGTCGGCCCGGCAGGCCGAGAGTGATCAGCAACGCGCGCTGTTGCTCGGGGCCAACGACTTTCTGGTGAAGCCCTGCGAGCCGCTGGAACTGTGCAACCGCGCCGCCGGTCAACTGGCCCTGCGCGATAACTACCGACGCCGCTGGATGCGCCGCCTTGAACAGCAGGAGCAGGACCAGATCATTAGCGAATTGTTGAACAGCGAACGTCCCGTGGTGGTAAGCAATACCCACGGCGAACAACTGCTGAGCAACGAGGCGGGCAGGCTGGCAATGAATGAAGGGATTGAGCAGGCCGAGTTAAACCTGCCACTTCAGGGGCAGCGACGCCTGCTGCTGTGGCCGGAAAAATCGGCGCAACACAGCCCGCGCGACCTGCTGGTCGCCCTGCTGCAAGAAGCCATCAAGCTTTGGGAAGACGCGGGACACAGTCGTCTTCACCTCGCCGAGCACTCCGGACAATGGCGGGTTCAACTCGACGGCAGCACGGCGCGCTCCCGCACCTTCGACCGCTACACCGCGCTCAGCTCGCTGCCCAAGCGCCCCAATGTCGACCGGGTCATCAGCACCGCGCGCTTTGTGGAACAACACCTCAATGCCCCTGGTATAGAGCTGCAAAATCTGCTTGAACGCGTTGAGGCGCTGCGCACCGCGAATCCTCGCGTATTCATTGAAGGCTGAGCATCGTTCCACGGCTTTACCAGTTTTTACCATCCGCAGACTCGCTGTGAGCAAGTGCCCTAGGCTGTTGATTTAGCCGCACTTTCTTTCAGCAGCACAAGCGTTACGCACCAGCGGCACGCTTGCTCCCCTCGCCGCTTCAACCACAATACTGGCTCCGCTATCGCGGCCAACACGCTCGGCAAATTCGCGGCGAAGCCGGTTTTTGCGCGACCGCCGCAACCCCAACGCCACAGGAAGGCAAGCCACAGCATGGCCGCTTGCAGCCCGGCGGACACCCTCTGCAGGGCTGCTGCGCATTTGCCCAACCAGGAAGACGATCATGACACCACGACACCTCGCCCACCTTCTGCTGGCCAGCGCCCTGCTGACGGCCTGTAACGACAGCAACAGCCCCTCGCCCAGCAATAACTCCGACACGCCGACATCCACGGTGGTCAACGGCAGTGTGCGTATGGATTCCGGCGAGCCACTGAGCGATCTGTCGATTTCGCTGTACAACGCCAATAATGAGCTGGCCGCGTCGACGGTCAGCGATGCACAGGGGCGCTTTCAGTTTGACCTCGCCCAGCAGCTTTATCGCATTCGCGTCGATGCGGTATTCGATAACGGCGCCAGCCTCAGTCAGGGACGTGTGGTCGATGTGCAGGGCGAGCGCAGTAGCGAGCTGTCGGATATTGTCTTTCCTAACCTGGAGCGGTCAGCACTGGTCATCAGCAACGGTGAGGCGCAGGGTGAAGACATCGCCGTCAGCGGCTTGCCGGAAGCGACAAGCACCCTGTGGGCGGCAAGCTACAGCGGCGACGATCTGAGCGCATTCCCCGGCGAGAGTGCAACGGCCGACGAAGCGTTTTCCTCTGGCGGCTACTGGTGGTTTGCCGCGGCAGATCAGGATGGCAACCGCCTTCGCCAATTCAGCCCGCCGCTGACCATGACGGTCGACATCGACCCGGATGTGCTGCCTCGCTATCAGGACATCACCCCCGGCAACCAACAGATTGACGTGGGCATGGTGTCTTACAATCCCGACACCGGGCTATGGCAGGACGAAGCCAGTGGCGTACTGGTCGACGAACAGGGCGACGCCATTGCGGAATCACAACTGGCCTCGATTCAAGCGGGTAGCTACAGCGGCGAGGTGAGGCTGCAATTCTCGGCACCGCATTTTTCTGCCTATTCCGCCGCGCTGTTTTATCGCGTGGGCCTGCCCGATTTCAACGACGCCAATGCGGGCCGTCAGCAGAAGCATCTGCGGCCGGAAATCGCCTTTAATACCGGGAATAACTACGCCGACTTCTGGCTGGGCCGCGATGTCTCCGGCAAGTTCGAGCCCGCCATTGGCGACGGCAGCGACGATGCGCTGCTGAGCTGCGGTGCCCAGAGCTGGGTGAAGGTCAGCTACAAGCCGGTGCCGGGACGCAGTCCCAGAACGGTTTATTTGCAGGTCTTTCAGATGGCTGGCGATCTCCTGGACATCGACGGCAAGGGCAATGCCGAAGACGGCCATGCCATTACCTTCGACAGTTCGCACTGGGTGGGCCAGAACATTGCCGTCGATGATTGGCGTGCCAGCTACGGGCCAGTCAGCCACGCCTATGTACTGCTCGACGACGTCATCGGCAGCGGCGGCACCGACAGCGATGTGCTGGTGCACGGTCAGGGCTATCTCCGCCTGATGTTAACCGGCAGCCCCATTACCGACGTTGAAGCCGACAGCCCGCGCGTTTACGAAGGCGGGGAAACCGAGGACTACCTTAACTCCTGTGCCTATCAGTTGCGGCTGAAAGCACAGGGCCAGGCTGGCGATACGGTCAGCGTTGGCGGACTGAGCTGTCCGGAGGGCGAGAGCTGTAATCTGCGCATCGCCGCCGGAGAAACCCTCACGCTCGAAGCCCGTCGCAATGGTGAAGCCATCGCTGTGAACTGGTACCTGCCCGCCGGTGTCAGCAGCACACAGCCTTGTGAAAACACCGCTAGCTGCAGTATTCAGCGGGCCGACGCGGGCATCGTTGACCTGAGTGCGAAACCCTATCTCGGCGTCGAATTTCCGCTGCCACCCTCGGTACTCGTCTCGTATATCAAGGGCTTTGGGGCAGTGACCGACGACGCAGGCAACATTAACTGCGACCGCCGCTCTCACGAGGAGCGCCCTGATTACGAGCAGTGCAGCGCACAATACAGCGACGGTGAAACCGTGGTGCTGCGGGCAGACGCCGCCGAAGGCTGGGAGTTTTCCTCCTGGTTCCCCATCACCTGTGAGGAAGGCGACCAACAAGGCAGTGAGTGTTCATTCAAGGTGTATACCGACGATTCACTGCGTCAGCAGGCGTATTTTGTCGAGTCACCCACACTGACCGTCGCGCCGAATGGTGACGGCCGCATAGTCAGCAATCCAACGGGGATCGACTGCGATACCGCAGTACCTGACAGCCCCTGTAGCGCGAAATTTTCGTCCGGCAGTGACATTGTACTCACCGCCATTGCCGACGCGGGGATGGCGCTGAGCGGCTGGACCGGCCCCTGTGCAGGCACGCAGGGCAATCAATGCACCCTCAGTATTACCGAGGACAGCAGCGTAGGGGTTAACTTTGGCTCCTCCGCGCCGCTCACGATCACTATCGACGGGCAAGGCGAGGTGGTCAGTACACCCGCCGGCATCGATTGCAGTGAGCTTGCAAGCAGCGACTGTCAGGAAGATTTCGCCCTGGGGCAATCCGTCACCCTCAATGCAACGGCGGCCAATGGCTTTGTCTTCGCCAACTGGAGCGATGTCTGCGCCGGTGAAGGCGATGAATGCACATTGACCCTCGATCAGGCGCGCAGCATCACCGCCAACTTCGACCGTCTCTTCGACCTCGACGTGAACGTAACCAGCACCGGCGGTCAGGTCACCGGGACCGGCAGCATTATCGGCTGCGAACAGGACGAAGCGGGCACCGCAGTCTGTCAGGAGTCCTACCCTGACGGCAGCCAAGTGACTCTGCAGGCCGAAGCGCAGGACGGCTTCGAGTTTGTTGGCTGGGGTGGCGACTGCGCCTTTGCCGCGAGCAATACAAGCTGCAACTTTGCCATTGCCGCCGACAGCAGTGTAAGCGCCAGCTTCCGGGAAACCGTACGCTCCTTCACGCTGACGTTGCGGGTTGAGGGGCGGGAAGGCTCTGCCGGGGACTATATGGAGCTGCTGGGCTGCGATAACGCGCGCTCGCCCTGCTCGCAGACCTATACCAGCGGCAGTCAGGTTTCGCTCTACGCCGTTCCCAACAACGACGGCGACATCGTGCGCTGGAGCGGCGCCTGTACCGGCACCGCCGATAACAGCGACTGCACCGTGACGATGGACGAAGCACAGGAAGCGGTGGTGACGTTTATCGAGGCGAGCAATCAAGACAATGCCACGCTGACGGTTACCCTCACCGGCGATGGCGAGGGCACCGTCATCGATGATCAACTGCAACTGAACTGTTCAACGGGCTCCTGCAGTGCGGCCTACCCCAGCGGCACGTCGGTCACGATCAGCGCCACACCGCTATCGACGGACGACCAGTTTATCGGCTGGCTTGCGCCATCGGGCTGTGTGGGCGCCAGCGCCAATTGCTCGATATTGCTTGAAGGGGACGTCACCGCCACGGCCGAGTTCGGCAAGAACTGAGGCGCATCATTAGTAGCAGCACGGTCGGCGACCCGCCCGGCGAGGCTTCCTCATTGCCGGACGGGAATCAGCGCGACAGGGACGCCAGTTGTGCCTGATAGGCCTGCTGCTCAAACACCCAGCGCGGCAGCTCGGCATAGCGTTCCTCGGAATCGGGCCAACCGCCCAGCCGCCAGTGAACCCAGCCGTTAAAACAGCGTGTATCGGCCCACAACTGCGCACAATCCACATCGCCGCAGGTGCATCCCAACAGGATGATCCGTCGGCTTTGTCCGTCCTCGGCGCTCTGTCGCCAGCTTTCGAGGGAATACCAGGCAACATCACTGTGCGGCAGAAACCGCAGACCGAGGTCGGGCTCGGCTAACTGGGCAGATACCCGTTCAATCAGTGACTGCCCACCGATCTCCACGCCCAGTGACGCCTCCCCTCCGGCATTTTCCGGCGGATGCCAGGTCAGCGTCAGTTCACTGTAGGCAGCCATGATTCACACTCTTGCCAGCCGGGTCGCGAACGCAGAGACCAGTAAAAGCATTGCCGCCACCAGCACATAGGGCACGACCGCATTGAGGGCGTAGACAAGGGTGCCGACCAGCGGCCCGACAATCACCCCCGCCCCCTGCGCGGCACTGACGGTACCGGCAACCACTCCCTGCTCGCTGGACTCCACCGCGTTGGCCGCCAACGCGGATACCGAGGGATACACCCAGCCCATACCCGCAGCGGCGATACCAAAGCAGACCCACAGCGCCCAGTCACTGGCCGCCAGCGCGGTGGCCGCGAAACCGACGGCGGCAATCACTGCGCCCACTCGAATCAGGTTCAGGGGCTCCCAACTTAGGCGGCGCATCAAGGTCTGTGACAACACCAGCGCCACGCCGACGACCGTCAACGCAATACCCGCGACCTGTGCCGCCGCCGAGGCGTCGAGCTGCAGCACGTCCAGAGCAAAGAAGCCGACGGTGACCTGAGCAATCGATACCGAGAATGCGGCGACGAAGGCCACCACGATCGGCGCTCGCAAACGCGGATCGCGCAGCGAGGGTGACGGCATGGCACGCGTGGCTCTGGGGGGCTGGTCCGGCAGTCGCCACCACACCACACAGAGCGCGATCAGCGGCAGCAGTGCCGTGATGTACATGGGCAGGCCAAGACCATAGGGCGCCAGCAAGCCGACAAAGCCGGGGCCGACCACCATCCCCGCGCCGGTTGCCGCGCCCAGCATCGCCATGGCTCCCGCTCGCTCATTGGCGGGCAGATTATCGGCAACCATGGCGGCCGCAGAGGCCGGAACCGCCGCATAAAACACACCGATAATGACTCGCCCGAGCGCAATACCGCCGAACGCCAGCAGCGGGGTCAGCAACCACTCCAGCGACAGGTCGATAAACAGGCAGAGTAGAAAGTAGCTGACCGTGAAGCCGCTGAGCCCCAGCAGCATGACGCGCCGCCGACCGTGACGGTCGCCAAGACCACCCCACCAGCGTGCGCAGAATATCCAGGTGAAGCCACCCAGTGTCATCGCAACGCCAATATGCCAGGCCTCCAGCGACAGGATGCTGGCCACCGGCCCCACCAGCGCAACAAAGGCCATGATGGCCAGTGTGCAGCTAAAGTTCTGGAACATCAGCGGCATCAAGCTGAAGTGGGGCGTTTTTACGGCGCTATCACTGTTCATGAAAAGTCATCGTTCAATACTCTGGCCAGCGCGAGACAGCCCCTGAAACATTCCGTCATACAAGAACATCTCGTCAGACAAAAAAAATCCCGCCATAAAAAAAGCCGCACAAGGCGGCTTGTTCACTGGCACAGTTTACGCTTCATCCGGCCAGCGATAATCCTTGTAGGTCTCACGAATATCTTTTTTGCTCAACTTGCCGGTCGCCGTGTGGGGCAGGCTGTCGACAAACAGGCAGTCTTCCGGAATCCACCACTTAGCGACCTTGCCATCGAACCAGTGCAGCATTTCCTGCTTTTCCATGGTCTGGCCTTCCTGCAGGATGACCAGCAGCAATGGCCGCTCGCTCCACTTGGGATGGGGAATCCCCACCACAGCGGCCTCGGCCACCTTGGGGTGGTTTACCGCACAGTTTTCCAGATCGATGGAGCTAATCCACTCACCGCCGGACTTGATCACGTCCTTCAAGCGGTCGGTAATCTGCATATAGCCATGCTCGTCGAAACAGGCGACATCCCCGGTTTCAAACCAGCCGTCATCATCGAGCGTCTGACCGTCATAGCCATAATATTCATTAACGATCCACGGGCCACGAACTTTCACCGCCCCGGAGCTTTTTCCGTCCCACGGCAGGGTATTGTTGTCGCTGTCAACCACTTTGATATCCACACCAAAGGTGGGACGGCCCTGCTTGAGCTTGATTTTGATGCGCTCTTCTTCACTGAGCGAGTCCAGCTCGTGAGGCATACCGCCGTTGTATGTGCCCAGCGGGTTCATCTCGGTCATACCCCAGGCCTGCTGCACTTCCACGCCGTATTTCTCGCTGAATTCTTCCATGATTTTATAGGGGCAGGCCGCGCCACCAACGGTGACTTTATTCAGGCAATCCACGGTCTTGCCTGACTTGGCGAGGTAGTCCAGCAGCGCGAGCCACACGGTCGGCACCCCGGCAGACATGGTGACGCCTTCCTGATTGATCAGCGAGCACAGTGTCTCGCCGTCACCCATCTTCGGTCCGGGCATCACCAGCTTGCTGCCGACCATCGGCGCACTGTACACCAGACCCCAACCATTGACGTGGAACATCGGCACGATGGGCATCACCACATCTCGCAGCGACATGCCAAACACGTCCGGTGCAATGCTGGCAAAGCTGTGCAGAATGGTGGAGCGGTGTGTGTACATTACCCCTTTGGGATGGCCGGTGGTGCCAGAGGTGTAGCACAGTGCTGACGGCGTATTTTCGTCCAGCTCCGGCCAGCTAAATTCATCACTGGCCTTTGCCAGCAGACTTTCATAGCAGTGCGCATTGGGCAGGCTGGTTTCAGGCATGGAGGCTTCTTCGCACATCACGATATAGCCTTTCACCTTGGGCAACAGCTCTTTGACCGGCTCGATAATCCCCAGCAGGGTCAGGTCGATGAAAATCCACTGGTCATCCGCGTGGTTAACAATGTACTCAATCTGCTCGGGGAACAGGCGCGGGTTTATGGTGTGGCAGATGGCGCCACTGCAAGACACCGCATAGTAGATTTCCAGGTGACGGTAGTCATTCCACGCCAGCGTGCCGATGGTATCCCCCGCTTCGACCCCCAGCTCTGAAAGCACATTCGCCAACTGCCGCACGCGGCGAAAAGCGTCCCGATAACGGTAACTGTGCCGGGGATGATCCGCCGTTACAGAAACGATTTCGGTATTGCCGTTCACTTTCTCAGCGTGTTCCATAATGGCGGTAATGGTGAGCTGACTCATCATCATTGGGGTCATTCTTATTGGTCTCCGAGTGTTTTTCTTTTGCCCCATACTATCCCGGCCAAAGAGCCGGGTGAACCGTTATCATCGGTCAAAAAGCGGGATTCGCGGACAAGCTGCTGACCCCGCATCACCGCGCTGGTATGGTCTACTCTATAATCGACAACTACCCAGGCGGCAGGCCCACAACGATGTATGGTCAAACTGATTCACTGGACCTTTCGGATCCGCGCTTACCGGCGTTACTGCCGGTTATCCCGCTGCTTGTCGATCTGCTGCGCGAGCAGGACATCGCACCGGAGCAACTCGTTCATCTGCTCAGCGATACTCCCGGCCTGGCCGAGGACACCCTGAACTTTATTAACTCCCCGGTCTTCAACCCAAAACGCCCACTGGTCGATATCCGCCGCGCCACCGTGTTGCTGGGCAGTCGCAGTATCGCCATTCTCGGGCTCGCCGCAAGCCTGATAGACAGCTACAAAAAACAGCCGCTCAACGGCCTTCGTCACAACAGCTTCTGGGCACGGATACTGTTCTGCGCGGTGTCTGCGCGACTGATCGCCGAACGCGAAGAAGACATTGCCGTTGATGAAGCGATTTTTATCGCCAGCTTCCAGGATATCGGCATGCTGGTGATCGATACGCTGGAACCCGGTTTCTACGCCTCGATTGCCCAGCACTGGCAGTCCCATACCGACCTGAAATTATTGGAAAGCGAATACTTCGGCTGTGACCATGCGGCCATCAGTACCGCCGTGATGCGTCAATGGGGGCTCGCCGATGCGCTCGCGGAGGCCGCCGCACTCAGTCATTTAAGTGAACCGCCGCTGAGCAAAGGCAAAACAGAGAGGCTGGGCTGCATTGCGCGTATCGCCTCGCAAATGGCCGACCTGCCCTTCAGCAACGACCCCGACCTTATTCTTCGGCAACTCCACAGCGAGTGTATTGATGGCCTGCAATGGCAGGATGGTCAGCTCGCCATGCAGTTGCATATCTATCGAAATGTGTTTTCGGAGCTCGCCCCCCTGGCACAACGGCTTGGCATAGAACGCAGCGCCTATGAGCGCATTGCCCAGCTCAGCCGTGAACGTCTGCAACCCCGGCTGGTTGACGCGGCTTTTCGGGCGCCGGCCAAACCCGCACCGAAGCTACACCGCGAAGCCGATGTTCAGGAGGTCAGCGATGCCATTGACCCATTGACCGGACTGTACAATCGCGCGTCGTTTCCCGAGCTGCTGCAAAACGCCCTGAACAACGGTGAGTACGACCAGCAGCCGCTGACCCTGGTTATGCTCAGTGTGAGCAATTTCCCCCGCATTGCACGGGAACGCGGCGACGAAAGCAGCCATCAACTGCTCGCCGACGTCGCGCGCGTATTGGACCGCCATACCCGGCGCGACGATCTGGTCGCCCGGATCTCAGACGCGATTTTCGCCATCGCCCTGCCCGACGCCCCCGGCACCGCCTCCGCCGCCATCGCCCAACGCTTTGTTGCCAGCGTCACCGAAGCGCTGAGCGAAGATTTTCCGGAAGCGCGAATTCATGCCGTGCCCGCCACTCAGGAAGAGAGGCAGCCCTATCTGTCAGCGCAGGCGCTGATCTCTGATACCGGCAAACAGTTGCTGGCAACGCTGAGAGCAGCCAAGTAATTCCGCACTCAGCAAAACTCACCGTCGTGATGTCAGCGAAGCGATGGGCCAAAAACAAGAAAGCCGCCTGACTTGCAGGCGGCTCCGGGACAGAGGGGCTAAGCGGTGCTAGGCACCGCAGAACAGCGTAGCGCCGTCCGGATCGAAGGTCTCACAGATGCTGGCAACCCCGTCGCTGAGGCACTGATCGGGACTGGAAGCATCACCACACAATTCACCCAATAAAAGGTCGGGGTCCAGCGGAAGCTCTGAGGGCAATGCAGGATCGCTGCTCTCGCCACAGAATGGCGACAGACCATCGGGGTCGAAGCTGCCACACAAGCCTGCAACGCCATCGGTTAGACACTGTTGTGGATCACTGGCGTCCTCGCACAATTGCCCCAGCAGTACCGATGGATCGAGCGGGAACTCTGTGGGATCGCTCGGCTCACCGCAAAATGGCGTCGCCCCCTCGGGATCGAAAGCATTACAGAGTGATGCCGCGCCATCAGTAAAGCACTGTTCGGGCTGACTGACATCCTCACAGAACTGACCGAGAAGCGCGGCGGGGTCCAGAGGAATGCCGTCACCCGAGCAAAAGGGTGTTTGCCCTTCGGCATCAAACGTCTCACAGACGCTGTTAACGCCGTCGGTAAAACATTGCTCCGGGCTGCTGACATCCTCGCAAAGCTGCCCCACCAGTGTGGAGGGGTCAAAGGGGAATTCCGGCAGTTCCGGGTCGGTCGCGCCGCCACAGAACGGGGTCGCACCGTCGGGATCGAAGGTCTCACAGATTCCGCTGGCACCGTCGGCAAAACACTGTGTCAGGTTCGCAACATCGTCGCACAATTGCCCCAACAGCTCGGAGGGATCGACCGGCAGTTCGCCCGGCTCAGCCGCACCGCCACACAGTGGCGTTTGCCCCTCGGCATCGAATACCGCGCACAGACCCTCGGCACCACTGCTAAGGCACTGCGCCGGATCACTGCTGTCCTCACAGAGCTGGCCCAGCAGCTCGGAGGGATCAAAGGGCAACTCGGGCGTCCCCGTGCCAGCACAGAATGGCGTGGCGCTTTCAGGGTCGAAGGTCTCGCAGACTGCACTGAAGCCGTCGGCGAAACACTGTTGCAGATCCGTCTGATCTTCACACAGCTGTCCGAGGAAGCTTCCCGGATCGAGCGGCAGCTCCGGCGGCAGACCAGGGTCCGTTGCGCCACCACAGAACGGCGTCAAACCGTCGGGATCAAAAGCGCCACAGAGTCCGGCAACCCCTTCAGTCAGGCACTGCTGCGGGTCCGAGCTGTCTTCGCAGAACTGGCCCAGTAAATCGGCGGGATCAATCGGCAGTTCGGGAATAGACGGATCACTCGGCTCGCCGCAGAACGGCGTCAGGCCGTTGGGATCGAAGGTACTGCACAGTCCGTCTAGACCGCTGCTGAAGCACTGTTGAGGATCACTGACGTCTTCGCAGAGCTGCCCGAGCAGTACCGCAGGGTCCAGCGGAAAGGCTGGCGGCTCAGCGGGATCGCCCTCGCCACAGAACGGGGTTGCACCCTCGGCGTCGAAGGTCTCGCAGAGTCCGGCAACACCATCGGTAAAACACTGCTGGGGATTGCTGACGTCCTCACAGAGCTGGCCAAGCAGAACAGCGGGATCAAAGCGCAGCTCCGGGGGGAACGTGGGCTCAGTCATCTCTCCGCAGAACGGGGTTTGCCCGCTGGAATCAAACGCGGCACACACCGCCTCGACACCCTCGGCAAAGCACTGTTGCAGATCGCTGCTGTCCTCACAAAATTCACCGAGCAGCGCCGCAGGGTCAAGCGGCAGCTCTGGAATGGAGGGATCGCTCGGCTCACCGCAGAAGGGGGTTTGACCGCTGGAATCGAAGGCCCCGCAGAAGGCGTTGAGACCGTCAGCAAAGCACTGCTGCGGATTGCTCACATCGCTGCAGAATTCACCCAGCAGTTCTTCGGGGTCGAACGGCAACTCTGGCGGATCCGTCGGCTCGCCGCAGAAGGGCGTCTGTCCGCTGGAATCGAAGACCTCGCAGATACCGTTCAAACCGTCGGTGAAACACTGCTGAGGATTGCTGGCATCCTCACACAGGGCACCCAGCAGTTCAGAGGGATCGAAGGGGAATTCGGGCGGGAAGCTTGGGTCACTCGGCTCGCCGCAGAACGGCGTCGCCCCGCTGGGATCAAAGGTAGCGCAGAAACCGGCGACACCGTCAGCAAAACACTGTTGCAGGTCACCGCTGTCTTCGCATAGCTGACCAAACAGATCCGCCGGATCGAAGGGCAGCGCGGGTTCGCTGGGTTCACCACAGAACGGCGTCTGCCCACTCGAATCGAAGGTGTCACAGATACCGGCCACACCGTCGGTAAAGCACTGTTGTAGATCGCTGGTATCGTCGCATAACTGCCCGAGCAGGTCGGCGGGATCGAAGGGTAACGAAGGCTCTCCGGGCTCACTCGGCTCCCCGCAGAAGGGTGTCTCTGCATCCGGATCGAAGGTCTCGCACAGACCGGCTACGCCGTCGGCAAAGCATTGCTGAACATCACTGCTGTCATCACACAACTGGCCAAACAGATCCGCCGGATCGAAGGGCAGCGAGGGCTCTCCGGGCTCACTCGGCTCCCCGCAGAAGGGTGTCTCTGCATCCGGATCGAAGGTCTCGCACAGACCGGCTGCACCGTCAGCAAAACATTGCTGAACATCACTCACGTCCTCACACAGCTCGCCTAACAGCAAGCCGGGGTCCAGCGGAAATTCAGGGAACGTGGGATCGCTGCCGCCACCGCAGAGCGGGGTTTGGCTGCTGGAATCGAAGGCCTCACAGAAGGCGGCGACGCCGTCGCTGAAACACTGTGCCGGATCGCTGATATCGTCACAGAGTTCGCCGAACAGCAGCGCGGGATCAATCGGAAATTCCGGATCGGATGGCTCGCCACCATCAGCGCAGAATGGCGTTGCGGATGACGGGTCGAAGGCACTGCAGAGACGGTCCACACCGCTGGTAAAACATTGTTGCAGATCGCTGGCGTCCTCACACAACTGACCCAACAGTTCAGAAGGCTCGCCCGGAAACTCCGGGAACTCCTCAATGGGCAGCAGGCACAAGGTCTCTGGATCCATGTCGGCGCAATTCTCGAACTCCTCGGCAATCTGCTCGAAGCCGGAGAAGTCATCGGGAATAAACTCCTCGTAGGGCAGCGGACAGGCCGTTGCCACGTCGCCATCGGTACAGGCGACAAAGCACTGGGCATAAGTCGTCGGATCAGTGGCGTCACAGGTAGGCAACGGCGTTACCGTAATCGCTACCTGCGCCGAGGCGTTCAGCTCGCCGTCAGAGACCGTCAGCTTGAACGTCAGCACCTCTTGCTCACTGACATCCGGTGCAACAAAGCTGGCTTCGGCCTGATCGGCATTCTCCAGGGTGACAGCACTGCCCTCCAGCTGCTCCCAGGCGAAGGTGACAACATCCTCATCGGGATCGCTCCCGCTGCCGAGCAGCGCCACCTGATCACCGCTGGAGACATTTTGCGCGTCACCCGCATCGGCAGTCGGCGCCTGATTGGCGGGGGTATCACCGGGCTGCACCGTGACAATTTGCTCGTCGCTGCTGCTGGCGCCCTGAGCATCAGTGACCGTCAGCCGGAAGGTCAGCTGGGTAGCCACTTCAACCGTCGGCGCCGTGAAACTCGCCTGCGCGATGTCCGCGTTTGTCAGCGTAACGCTGGGCTCGTCACCGCTGATGGACTGCTCCCAGAGATACGATGCAATCGCGCCATCGCTGTCGGCGCTGGCGGAGCCATCCAGGGTGACATCGTCACCCGAGGTCACCGTTTGATCCTCACCGGCATCGGCGGTCGGCGGAATATTGCTGCCGCCGCTACTGTCGCTCACAGAGACGGCGATAATGTCGTAGGCTGACTCATCACTATTGTCGGTAGCTGTCAGGGTAAAATAGAAAATCCGGTCTTCATCAACTTCCGGCGCGACAAAACTGGCCTGATTGCCATCAGCGCCGGTCAGTTCAATACCGCTGTCGACCGGCACACCGTTGCGATTGCTCTGTTGCCAAAGCAGGCTCACCACGCTGCCATCTTCGTCGCTGGCAATCCCGGCAAGGGTGACCGTCGCACCTTCTTGAGCGGAGATATCTGCCCCCACCTGAACCGTGGGCAGCAAGTTAATCGGTGTACCGCTGTTGCGCTGGGCTTCCGTGTCGCGTACTTCCGCCTCGGCGGCCGCTGCCGTTTGAATATCGTCGGCGCTACAAATATTGGCCCCACGGCTCTGCTTCACGTCGCACACAAACTGCACCGCGGGCTTGTCATCCGACGCGAACATTTGCGGGTCGGAAAAGTCGAGCTGGCTGGCGTAATTCGCCGCGATGGCATTGGCCTCGAAGGGCACCTGGATACCGTTACTGCTATCGCCGTCCACGTCCAGTGATTGCAACAAGCGGGCAATATTCAATACCTGCGGATAGCTGGCAAACACCTCATCGAGGGTCGCGCCACTGTCTGCCGCGGCGCGGGCGCCATCCACCAGATCAAGCAATGTCACCAAGGGTGCGCCAGGCACATTCCCCAACATCAGAGAACCGATAGAGAAGCTCACCGCATCACTGGGCAGATAATCAAACACCCCGTTCACGTTGGTGATACCGGCTCTCGAGCCGGGGCTCGTCACGTAGCGCAAGCCCTGTACAGGACTGTCGATAATACGCCCGGCAAGGGGATCGGTAGCGGACCCGCCGCCTCCAGAACCGGAGGAACGACTGGAGGAGGATGAACCGCCACAAGCGGCCAGGCTGACCGCCAGCGCAGCAACGGCGAGTTTCGAGGATAAAGACATATTGCCCCCAACTGGTGTTCGCAGATAAACCCAGATGTTTATTATTCGAACGATTTGATGACTGACAGATGAGCCGCCGTGAAGGCGAATCTCTGCCTGTTTTTATTGAATCAGCCATCTATGTAACACACATGCGATATGTGTGCTATAGCAAATCGTTATAAACGGGAGCGCCCCCATACTTCCGGGGGCATTTCATCAGGACGCGGTCCCGGCCATGGTGGCTGCCGGGATCGGCAAAAGCGCCAGCGCGCTGCACTCAGCAGTGATGGGACAGAATGCGGTGGTTCCGCTCACGGGTATGCCGGGAGATGGCTTCAAAATCCGCCAGCAGGATGTCGGGGCCACGCGCAGGCAGCACGCACATTTCGCAGGCCAGTTGGCTGCGCGCATCGATCTCGAAACTGTCACGCAGGGCGAATTCGCCGGTGGTGTATTGCCGCCCCTCATCGCTCATATCGAGCGGAGGCGCACCGTAGTACTCACCGCGAATTTTGCCTGGAGAGACAAAATACTTGCAGTAGCCGACGCCCACAAACTCGCTCGCCGACCAGATTTGCGGCCCGTTGTCATCGAAGATGCGAATGGACTGACCACCCGTCCCGACCAAGACTTGAACATAACCCAGCGGGTTGGGGAGCCCGAAGCCCATTTTTTCCGAGCGCTGATACACGTGGTCGTGCCCCACCGCCAGCAGATCGACGCCGTAGCGCAGCAGAATATTTTCCTCGAGCAGCACCAGCGCCGGATTCATCGGGCTGCGGCCATCCTGATCGGTCCAGATCGTGTAGTGCTGCATCACCACAATAAAGTCGATTTCGCCCCGTGCGCGACGCAGAGCTGCTTGAGCCAGATCGACCTCGATATTCAACAGCTCTTCCGGGAGCGTGCCATCATTAATGAGCGCGCCTGCCGTCGTGACCAGGAAATGCACGCGGTTGTAGTCAAAGGAATAGAACGTTGTACCGGGACCATCGGGATTGATACCTGATGTCAGCGGCTTCGGCGGATGGGTGAAGCGGTTTTTGAAGGTGTCGCCATCGAAGTCTTTCTGCTCGTGGTTACCCGGCGCGGCCATGGTAATGCGCTGCGACATCAGCGGCTGCATCTGATCAAACCAGGTATCCCAAATCGCTTGCTCGCCATCGGCATAACTTAAATCACCCGCTAACAGCAGCAAGTCAGAAGGGTTCTTCATCACTTCGGCGGTCAGCATTTGCGGCATTTCCCCAATGCCATGATCGCCAAAATGGATGAAACTCCATTCGCCACTGGGCGACGGCGGAATCACATACACCGGAGACCAGCCCCCGTCATCGGACCCTACCCGGTAGCGCATCGGCTTTTCCGGATCGATCCCGGTCGCCGTCGCGCGATGCGTGAGTGCGTCGACACCGGTTGTCTCAGCAGCGCTGGCATCGACACTGAACTCAAACACCCGGTCTGCAATATCGGCATCGCTCATTGTCTCGTCGACACTGCCGTACTCCATGCGCGAGTAGGGGGCATCCAGCCCATCGGTAAACCAGGTGATCGAGCGTGAGCTGTGACTGTCTTCGGTGAAGCTGGCGTGAATCCCTCGCGGCTGATAAGGGCCGGGGTCTTCAGTATCGGGAGTCGGTGTATTCGTACCGCCACCCGAAGAGCCAGAGCCCCCGTTACAGGCAGACAGCACCAAACCCGCCATACCGGCGGCAACAAAACGGCGACGCGTCCAGGGATTTGAGGGGCCAGACATAAAAAAACTCCACGGGGAATATTCAACCCCGTAGAGTGTAAAGAGACAATATGAAGACTGCGTGACAAAGGGGCATAAATGCCCCGTTAGAACCTAGAAAAACGCTTTAAAATCGACACCATAAGTTCTCGGGTCAACCACACCCACATGGTAGGTGCCGAGCACATCGCCGGTCAGACCACCCGGCTGTGACACCCGGTCATCATCAAGCAGGTTTTTGCCCCATACCGCAAACTCATAGCCGCCACCCAGGGTGATATAGCTGAAGCGTGCATTCAGGAGTTTGCTGTCTTCGCCGTAACCCGGAACATTGAAGAACTCATCGAGGTGATCCTCGTTCTCCGGGTCGGTGTTTTCTTCGTAGATGTAATCGACGTGGAGCAACACCGTACCGAATGACACTTCAGGCGACCAATCGAGAGTCAGCGTGTATTCCTGCGGTGAGGTTGCCGAGACATTATCGGCAGTAACGAATTCGCCCTGCGCATTGTAATGCGCTTCACGACTCGACTCCTGCTCGCGGTAGGTATAGATCACACCAAAGCGAAGAGATTCAATCGGCAGCCAGTTTGCCGTCAGCTCAACACCTTGAATTTCTTCATCGGTATTAATCACTGTCGGTACCGCCGCGTTATCATCTGGCCCTCTCGACTCAATCGCCTCCTGGCGATCATCGATAGTCATACTGAACAAGGCCAACTGCGCACGAACCGTCGTTGCAAGGAAATCGCCCTTCACACCCAGTTCGTAGTTTTCTACGACTTCAGGCGAAAGCGGCGCGGTGCGCGTACCGGTATTCAGCGAATCGAAGCCACCAGCCTTGTAGCCGGTAGAAAAGCTGGCGTAAGCCATCGCCGTTTCACCGAGCGCATAATTGGCCACCAGTCGACCCGTGACTTTCTCCCAGCTATCTTCGCCTTCTTCCAGGCCATCGCTGTTGAAGAAGAAGTTTTCGCCAAGCAGTTGCGACAGGGCAAAATCCGTCAGCGGCGCATCCCAGTCAAATTCCTTTTCATCCTTGCTGTAGCGAACACCTGCAAGAATATTCAAGCGGTCAGTAACGGTGAAGTCGGCGTCAGCATAAACACCGTAGTTTTTGAACTTACCGTTGTTGGTCATGGTTTCTGTGACGAACTGTCCCTCCAGCAAACCGCCGAACAGATCATTGATCCACCCCGTGGGCAGCCCACCCAGCATCGAACCGGCCAGCTCAACTACCGCCTGATAGCTGAAGGTGAGCGAGGTGCGCTGATAGGTATCTTCTTCGCTGTAGTTGAAGCCGGTAACAATATCCACCGACTCCAGTGCCAAGTTGTACTGGGCCTCAAAATAGGCGATATCAGAGTCTTCTTCGTTGTTGGTATCAACGTAGACTTTCTCGACGCCTGTGCCGTCCTCGTCCTGGCGGTTGTAGGTTTCGAACGCCCGGTAGCTTGCGATCAAGCTCACACTGCTGCTGTCACCAATGTCGTACCAGAGCTTTCCGGTCACGCCGTACATGTCACGACTTTCCCCGCCTTCCATCACGTCGGTATTTAATTTCCGATCTTGTGGGTCAGGAAAATTGGAGTACTCCTCGCTAATCCCCATCATCGCCTGAGGACCGTTATCCACCTTGTCGTAATCCGCTGCCAATTGCAGGCGAAGCCGGTCGCTTGCTTCCCACAGCAGAGCCGCGCGAGCGAACTGATTATCCTGCTGGCGAGGGTCGGGCTTGGCTGGTCCCTTATTCTCGATAACGGCGTCACGCTCGTTGTGCAATACATTCAACCGCAGTGCCAAGGAGTCGCTCAGCGGTATATTGCCCATACCCTCAACGCGCAGCAGGCTGTAATCACCCACTTTTGCCGAGACAAAACCTTCCGCTTCATCGAGGCTTGGTGCGTTGGGCACGAAGTTAACCACCCCGGCCGCGGCGTTGCGACCAAACAGTGTTCCCTGTGGCCCTTTCAATACCTCGATGCGCTCCATATCGGAAAACGGCACAGTAATCGCCGCACGCGGCAGATATACGCCATCAAAAAATGTGGCGACGGATGGATCTCCACCGGTACTGATATTCGAACTCTCAATGCCACGAATCACAAAAGAAGACTGTGTGACGCCGCCGGCATCCTGCACATTGGTGCCCACTTTCAGACCGGGAATATAGGCCTGAATATCAGCCATGGTTAATGCACCGGTATTTTCCACATCCTGCGTGGTGAACGTATCGATTGTGACCGGCACGGTCATCGCACTCTGCTCACGCTTCTGCGCGGTAACAACGACTTCCTCGAGGGCCAGATTGTTGGCAGCCTCACTCATGGGAGCAACGGCAAGCAGGCCCGCCCCGAGAAACATTGAACGTCGACGGTTCTTGTACATGGTTTCGCCTCTTCGCTTCTGTGGAGCAGCTTGAGCCACTTCCAAAGATTTAGGACCCATCCCTAGTCGGGAGTTAAACCTTCCAACCACAAACAATGGATCGGAAGGAACTTCTTAACTCTTTTATAATTAGCGAATACTTACTTCTTAACCTGTAGCATAAAATCTGCCACTTTGCGCCTTAATTCAGGTGACAGGTGAGATTGCGTCGGCATCGCCGGATAATCCGGGCGCACTTTATGCGGATTGGCAATATATTCAGCAATACCTTCAGCGTTATTGTGATAAATCGCCTGCACAGCCAGAGTTGGCGGACCAATCATCCGTACATTATAGGCGTGGCAACCCGCACAAATTCCGTAGTAAAGACGTTTAATACGTTCTTCGTCATTTTCAATTTCGCGATCAGGCGCGCCATCAGCGAGCAGGTAGGTATCAATATCGTGCGTATTTTCACGCTCGCATTTGCTCCACTTATCCAACCCGAAAGTGACATACATTTCTTTGTTTCGAATGCAGTTGTCGGGCTCTTGTGCCGAACCCAAATTAGCCAGAACATCGGGACCACGGCGTTTAAATTTCGTGAGCATAGCCGCTTTAATTTCCGCTACCGGATCCGCACCGTTATCAAACATCAGGTTATCAAGTACGGCGATGCGATCCGGGTTGGGCTCTGATTCGGGGTCGGAAGCAATATCGGTCACGAACGACAAATCTGTCACGACAATACCGGCGGTCTGATTACCGGAGATTTGATTGCCCTCTACAATCACGTCATCGGCAGCCATAATTACCACACCGATACCCTTGGGCACCTTGCCAACCAGGGAGCCTGGCTCGCCAAAGTTTTCGGTATTGTTATTCACCACAAAGTTATTGCGGAGAATAATGTCGTAGGCGGTTTTAATCGGCAGACCGGGAGTAATAAAGACCAACAGGCCCGCAGTGTTGTTATGCGCGTAGTTGTTTTCAACAATGGCATGGCGCGTATTTTCGATTTCGATACCCGCGACGTTTTCGAATACTTCATTGTTACGCACGACCACGTTGTCACACATGCCAACATAAATCGCGGCGTCCTCAATACCACTGAGGGTGTTGTACTCGACCAGACCATTTTTACCGAGCTGCGGGAAAATACCGTAAACGCCGGTATCAATAACGCGGTTATAACGGATCACATAGTTATTGCCCGCCTGCCCCATAATTGCATTACCTTTGTAATGCTGAATGGTCAGCCACTCGACCGTAACGCCATTACCGGAATACAGGACGGCATCATTGAGCTTGCCCTCGCCTTCCATGACCGGCCACTCACCATCGACCACCACACCGCGCAGCGTAATATCGTCTTTGTCGATATAGACACTTTCTTTATAGGTGCCAGGATGAATCAGAATAACGTCACCGGGTTCGGCCTTATTGACGGCGTCCTGAATCGACTCGCCATCTTTGACATTAATTTCCGCCGCCAGCAGCCCCGGTGCCAAACAAATCAGGCTGAGCCATAACAGCAGTTTGCGAACAGAGGTACTCATGGTTGATCTCCTCGATACATGCGCCGACTCAGGTCGACGGCAGCTTGACGCCCAATACCGGCGGCAGCCCTGAAGGAACTGCATCAGGCAAAGCCGGCATAAAGCTTTCATCAGTCAGTGTGTGTAAAAACTCCACCAGCAGATCCAGTTCCTCATCGGTCAGATTCGGCTCCCAGATATGCCAGTGCAAACTCAGTTGTTCCCCTTCGGGCACCGCGTGGCCGCGACCGCCGGTATAAAACGCCACCGCCTCGCGCAGCGTGGCAAAGCGACCGGAATGCATATACGGCGCTGTTTTGGCGATATTTCTCAGCGTTGGCACCTTGAACCCACCGCGCAGTGACGGGTCGCCAGTCACCGTTTGAGCTCCGGGGTCCAGTGGCAAGCCTTCCGGCTCCGGGGTCCCAAGTACGGCAATTTGCTGATTGGTAAACGCGGGCGGGGTGTGGCATTCCGCACAGCGGGCAACAAAGGAACGAAACACGTTCATCCCTTGAATTTCACGCTGATTCAGCGCCTCGTGGTAACCCAGAGCGTAAATGTCGTAGCGGCTGTTCAACGAGATCAGCGAGGCCTGAAATGCTGCGATGGCCTCGTAGACCTGCGCCAGTTGAATATCGCCATCTCCGCCGTAGGCCTGAGCAAACAGCTTGCGGTACGCCGCGCTGCCGCGCAGATCGCTCAGCAACTGATCCGGCGTATTTGCCATTTCATTGGCTGCAAACAGGGGCTCGAGCATCTGCGCTTCCAGCGAGGCCGCGCGACCGTCCCAAAACAGACGACGCAGAAAGCCGACATTCCAGAGGGTGGGTGCAGAGCGAGGCAGCGGCTTGCCGTCGGCCCCCATGCTGCGGCCCACGCCATCGGCAAAGCCTTTTTCAGGGTCGTGACAGGAGGCACAGCTCATTTCGCGACTGCCAGACAGCAGGGGATCGAAGAACAGCAGGCGCCCCAGATCAATCTGCTCAGGAGAAAAGCCCTGGCGCAGCGCTGGCAAACCGGTCTGCAAACCACCAACACCGCTGTCTTGCAGCGACGCATAGTCGTTGTACAGGCTGCTGAGATAACAACCGCCATCACGCAGGGCAAAGCCGGCGGGACAATAGTCGTTAAGCTGCCAGTCTGCACGCAACAGCGCGCTGTTCGTCAGCAACAGCAATAGCAGCAGCGGCGCCACAACGCCGCGCCCTGTCAGCGCCAACATCAGTCTGCCAGGCTTTGGATATAGCTCAGCACGTCCGTCAACACCGCCTCATCAGACAGGTGCCGGGCCATGATCGCCATTTGATATCCGTACTTATCTGCCTCGTCAGCACCGCGCAGACCATCGCGGAAATGCTGGTACTGACGCATCAGGTACCAGTCATCCACACCGGCCAAAGCGGGTGCCTGCAGCACGTCCAGCCCTTCCGCAGCCGGGCCATGACAGGCGCCGCAGAGGTTGCTGTAGTAGTCAGCACCGCGTTTGATATTACCTTCCAGCGTCGCTTCCGCCGCTTTGCCACCCAGGCCGGCGATGTATGCCACTACCGCATCGACGGCAGCCTCATCGGGCAGGGTTTTGGCGATAGCCTGCATCTGCATGCCATAGCTGTCTTCAGGGTGACTGCCGCGCAGGCCCGCGCGGTATTGCTGCAGTTGACGCTTCAGATACCAGTCCTGCTGGTTGCGAAGCGACGGCGCACCCAATGCGCGATTGCCCTCGGCTTTGTCACCGTGGCAGGCAACACAGGCCGCATACAGCGCTTTACCATCGGCACTGCCGCCAGATGCCAGCATCTGCTTGGCTTCCGCCGCCGCTTGCTCACTGTCGGCCGATGGGCCGGGATCGCCACTACAGGCGCTTAATACGATTGCCAAAAGGGCCGTGAAAATTGGACCGGCACGGAATACCGGCAAGCCAAAACGACCAACAAAAACTTCCATTGCGCTCTCCTACACTCAGGCGTTATCCGTCATATCAATTGCGGATATTTTTCTTATCGTCGCTTTGCGCAGCCTTGCTAGCAGGGTCTATGCCAAAAACGTTTACATTGCCCCGTTAGAGCGCAAAGTTAGCAGCTAACACATAAGAAGTTAGCACCTATTACATCTTCGGCAAGGGGGAATGTGACCGTAGCATTACGACTCATCGCCTTTATAACATGTAACTACGTCGCGCAAAATGCCCCAAAAAAATGCCCCGACCGGAATTTCGCACTCCAGCGGGGCAAAGGGCATCGAAACATGCAGGGGTACAGGGCCCCGTGGAAAGCTCAGCGCTGCAGGGCAGCAACCTCGGGGTAGCGCTGCTGCCAGTCGGCAATCAGCGGGCGCTGATCGATATCATCGGGATGAAATCCCCGACGGAAGGCCTTTAGAAAATGGGGCAGCGATTCGCGCATCAAGCCGCCCTTCCCCCAGAAAAAGCGCATCGCCTGCCACCATTCGCGCAAGCTGGCGCGACGCTTGTCGGCGCGCATCAGGAAGCGCTGGAATCCCATCATTCGGACGAAGAACAGGATCAGTGACAGCAGCAACACACGGCGGCGCAGCCATTCACTGCCAACCTGCTGGCGAAAAACATCAAATGCCACAGACTTGTGCTCGATCTCTTCAACGGCATGCCAGATCAACATGTCCCGGAACGTCGGGTCCATCTGCGCCATGATCTCGGGGTGACGCAGGGCGTGCTCTGCCAGCGTTGCGGTGACGTGCTCAAGAGCAACGGTAATCGCCAACTGCCGCTTGGGACTGAGCCGCTGGCGAGCATTGTTCAGCAACCACTTGGAACGCTCTGTCACTTCCCCCATAGGAAACCCAAGGTCCTCAAGGGCTTGATTAAAATCCTCGTGCGCCTTGCCGTGATGCGCTTCCTGGCCGATAAACCCGCGAATACGCTGCTTCAATTCCGGGTCGTCAATGCCGGGCTGGTAGTGGCGAACCGTATCGATAAAGAAACGTTCGCCGTCGGGAAAGGTCGCCGACATCGCAAAGAAAAACGCGGAGATGAGGGGATTCCCTCCAAACCAGTATTTTTCCATATCGGGGCGAATCTCAAAATTCATTCGCCGAACGGTAATCGATGCCGCTTCGCTCATGATCTTTCCCTCTTAGTGTTATAGCGGGGCGCACACTGCCCTTTGGATGATTACACTATGGCATGGCACATTAATCAGCGGCAGGTTAAATTGTGTCACTCATCGGTGCTTAGAATGCAGCAATAAAAATGGATATCGAAAAGCATGGGCACGGCCGGTACGCAATTTCCAGCGACTATCTCGTGTCGTTGAGCGAACAGGCCTTTGAACGCGGCATGAACGTCACTAGTCTTCTGCACAACAGCGGACTGGAGACCAGTGTGCTGCTGCGGCAGGACGTCAGTATTGGCCACGAGTCGTTTCTCACGGCGATTGCCAACTTCCACAATATGGACGGAAACCTCTGGTCTGCCTTGGAGGGCGGGCGCCGCATGACACTTTCCAAACACGGCTATCTCGGCTACGCCGCGCAGCACAGTCGCAACTTGCTGGAGGCCGCCGACAAGCTCTATCGCTATGTTTCCACGCGGGTTGATTTCATCAGCCTGCAGCGCGGCGGGCGCGAGGACCGGGCAGAAGTGCTGATCCTGCCGCGCATTGAGGAAAGCCCCGCACTGCGCTATATCTGCCTCTGCATCATGGTCTGCCTGGAGACACTGGGTCGCCAAATGATGGGCAGCCGGGCAGAGCAGCTCGCCAGTTGTATTACCATGAAAGGCCCCGCCCCACCGACTCCCGCGCCGCCGCTGCCCGGCAATTCACGTATTGTCTTCGACGCGGATCGATACAGCGTGTCCTGGCCGCTGGAAGTGGTCGACTTTCCCCTCGGCAGTCGCGACGCCGAGCTGGCCAAGCTGGCCGATGCGCGCTGTGAAACCGCCCTGCGGCGATCGCTGGACAGTCAGACATTGACCTCTCGGGTACTGGCCCTGCTTCACCGCAACACGGGCGAGCTTCCCTCACTGGACGACATCGCGGCGCGGCTGAATATGTCCACCGCAACGCTGCAGCGGCGCCTGAAATCTGAGGGCGCAAGCTTCCAGCAGTTGAAGGACCGCTTCCGGGAGGATCAGGCCAGAACCCTGCTCGCCAGCGCGATGAGCATCGAGCAAATCGCCGATCAGCTTGGCTACAGCGACGCCAGTAATTTTGCCAAAGCCTTCAAAAGCTGGACCGGCAGCAGCCCCAGCCACTATCGACAACAGTTGACCAGACCCGAGGAATAAACGCCCCTAAACCAAAACAGGCGCCCGAAGGCGCCTGTTTCCAAAGAGCTGAGATTCAATATTCTCAGGGGTTATCGGTATACAGCGTGTAGTCACCGCTGCCACTGTAAGACTTTATCCGCCAGCGGTAGGTGCCGCTGCTCCCGTTGTAGGTAATGGTTTCATCCGAGCCATTGGTTTCACTGCTGGCAACGGCCGACCAACTGCTGAAGAACAGGAAGCCACCCAGCTTCTCCAGTACCAGATCAAAGTCTGCATTTGCCGGTCCTTCCAGCACCGCGTAAAACTCACCGCCATTGCTGTTAAAGCCGCCACTGCTCGGGCTGTAGTCAGTATCGTTGCTGCCACTGAGATTGCCACTGCTTTGCTCGCACTCCGGACAGGGGCTGGCACCCGGCTCGAGCAGACTGATCAGTTCACTGGCCGTATCGGATTGCCCTTCGGCGTCGTTAACTTGCAGGCTCACCGTGTAGTCGCCGTATGCGGCATAGCTATGGCTAGGGGCTTGTCCGCTCGCCGTCGCGCCATCACCAAAAGACCAACTGTACTGGGTAATACCCTGATCGTCCGTCGATGCAGACGCATCGAAGCTGCACGTCAGTTCATTACAACTGTAGGTGAACGACGCGCTTGGCGGGAAATCAGCGCCTTCGCCCTGCGCGATCTGCAACAGCAGATTCGGTGAACCGCTACCGATGCTGCTCAGTTTGTTCGCAACACCACCTTGCAGCAGGCTGGCAAAGACACTGGCCGGACTGGCCGTCGGGGTCTGCGCCAGAATCAGCGCCGCCGCCCCGGCAACATGGGGCGAGGCCATGGAGGTACCGCTGATGGTATTGGTGTCACTGTCGCTTTGATACCAGGCAGAAGTGATGGACGAGCCCGGCGCAAAGATATCCACGCAGCTTCCCTTGTTGGAAAAGGAAGAGCGTGCATCCGATGCGGTCGTCGAGCCCACTGTCACCGCCTCGGCGACGCGATTGGGTGAACCATTGCAGGCATCCACATTGTCGTTGCCCGCGGCCACCACGAAGGTCACACCCGCGCTGATTGCACCGCGCACCGCCGCATCCAGCGCGTCACTGTTCCCGCCTCCCAGACTCAAATTCGCCACAGCGGGGGCCTGGTGATTGGCCGCCAGCCAATCCACCCCGGCAATCACCCCGGAGTTACTGCCCGAGCCATTACAGCCCAGAACACGGACGGGATGCACTGTCGCCGCTTTGGCCACACCGTAACGACTGCCCGCGACGGTGCCTGCCACATGGGTACCGTGTCCGTTGCAGTCATCGGTATCGTCGGGGTCTGTGCTGCCGAACAGAAAACCGGAGGACACAAAATTACGCCCGGCACCGACACGCCCGCCGAACTCGTCGTGGCTGCTGCGGATACCGGTGTCGACGACATAGACATGCACACCCTGCCCATCAACGGAATAGGCGTACTGATTGTCCAGCGGCAACGACGGCTGATCGATGCGATCCAGCCCCCAGGTGGCATTGCTCTGCACCTGAGCGATCGCGACCGTCTGGTCCTGCTCAACCAGTTTGACCAGAGGGTTGTTCGCCAGCAGTGCGGCGGCCTCTGGGCTTAACTTGGCAACAAAGCCGCTGACGGCAGACTGATAGATACCCAGCAATTCACCGCCAACCGTGCCGAGCAGTTGCTCAACCAGTTCCGGTATTGGCAGACCGGAGAGCAAACTGTCTTCGGCCTTCTGCAGGAGGACAATGTACTGGCCGTCGATCGGTTCACCCGCAGCAATGCCATCAGACACCGACACACTGACGTCGCCACCCTGCTGCTCCCCGGCCGCGGGCTGACTGAGACTTTGTGCCGCGGCACCGCTACTCTCGCCGCCACTTCCACCACCCCCACAAGCACTTATCGTCAGCGCCAGCAGAGTACTCAGCATTACCTTGTTTTTATTCATGTTATTAACGTCCTTAAACCAATAGCGTGAAGTCTGATCGACAACAGGAGCCCGGCAGAGCCCAGCGCAGAACTATAGACAAGCTATTGGGTAAACGACCGTTAACCAATACGTATTCCTAAGGAGCCGCATAGGCGAAATGTCATCAATCTTCCATTTCGTGACATCGTTCACCACAGCGACGCTCGGCAGCGCTCACCACCGCGCATAGTGATCCTCCGCCAGCCCCCAAAGTCCGTCCACATGCAGGGTTTCTCCCGGCAGCCTAACCGTGCCGGTATAGCGGCCAAAAAACTGACTGAAGTTGGAGGCAATAAAACCCGCATCACGTCGCTCGCTGCGACGTCCAGCGGGTTCGAAAGACAGGTCCAATACACCGTCCTGGGAGCGCATTCGCCAGCGCGACTCACGATGGTCGCGGTCGAATTCGAACACCACCGTACTGAGCTTGATAAGCTGGTCGTCCAGCCAAAGCGCATTTTCGGTGTAACCGGTGTCATTAACACCGGCCACCAGGTTGAAACCTAGCCGTCGACCATCGGGTAGGTATGCCGACAGACTGCCCCAGTTCCAGAAGGTCTCACGGCGCATATAGCCCGCCGTCCAATCCACCGAGCCGAGACTGCGCTGCGCCGCCAGATCGTGATCAGTCCCCTGCCAGTGTACCGTCCCTTTAACCGGCCTCGCGGTGATCTTCTGCGTATACACCCAGCCCTGATAGCCCGCACGGGTGCACAACGCCATCGGAGCGTAAGCATCGCCCTCATCAATATCTGCCTCAATGCGCAGCCCCGAGGCGAGGCTCACCGACACGCGACGCAACCCCCGCTCTGCAGAGATATGCAGGCGGTTAGAGCCTTTGTGGAACACGGCTTCGCCATCATTAGGACGCGTCTCGATGCCTGTACTGCGCGCCAGTGGCTGGAGAAAACTGAATTCCTCAAATGCGCCGCTCAGCGGCGAGTACGCGTAGACAAAGGCGTTGCTCAACCACTTCAAATCAACAATGGCCAGCCCCACAATTAACTCGGGACTGCTCAGTGCCACAAACTGAAACTGATTAAATGCAAAGTGTCGGGCAAGCCGTCCCCGGCGCCTGTCCATGGGGCTGCGCAGGTCGCAGTCGCGATAATTGATGTCAGCAGGCGCCGGATCAAATTGACCAAAATGCGGCTGGCCGTTGTCGCCAATCAGCTTTTCCATATCGATATTTTCCTTCCGAACGGCTCAGTGCCAACACTGACGACAAGCACCGGCAAAGCAAACCTATTTCCGCCGACATTAAATGACAGCGGCAACCACTTTAGCCAGCCGTTAGCAAGCATTCACTCTCAAAATCGCGACATTCGACGCATCAAGCCCTACAATGGCTGCTTTTACCCGGTGCGGGATCAAGGAAGACGTCACCGACGACCGCTTTGAAACGATGAGTCGACAGGGTTCATTCATGCTTGGCATTGAACAATTTATTCGACTGCAAACACCCCAGCCGCCGCTGGGGGAGACTCCGTGCTGCCTGGCCGCAGACTTCGACGCCGCCTATTTCAACCCCGCCTTTTTTGACGCCTACGATATTCACTGCCCCGACAATATTGCCCGTGCCGCCAATAAACGGCAGGCGGAGTATTTTGCCGGACGCTGGCTCGCGGCCAAAGTGATGGAAAACTTTGGCATTCGCAACTTCAAGCTCAGCGCCGATACCCGTGGCTGTCCGCAATGGCCCGAGGGCTTGCTGGGCAGCCTCAGCCATGGCGACGACCATGTGCAGTGCTGCGTCGGCGAACGCAAACACTTTCGCGCCATCGGCATCGACGTTCAGGCACTGATTACAGAAGACGCCGCCCGAAAACTGCAAATGCGCATTCTGTCCAGCGCAGAACGCGATCTGCTGGCGCAGAGTGAGCTGCCACTGAACACCGCCGTGGCCATGAGCTTTTCTGCCAAGGAGAGCATTTACAAGGCCATCTACCCGATTGTGCGGCGCTATTTTGGCTACCGCAGCGCCGAGCTGATCGCCATTGATGAGGCGCAGCAATCACTGCGCTTCCGGCTCGACGCCGAATTGACGGAATTGCCCGGCTGCCCGGCCGAAGTCAGCCTCAGTTACCACTGCCAGCCCGAACGGTTGCGTACCACCTTGCTGCTGAAAACCGGCAGTTGAGCCAACACCTCGCTTGGCCGAGCATTTCTGACATCGTCGAGAATAAAGGAGCCCAGACCATGCAGAACTTCCTCTTCCAGAGTTGTCCCCGCATCGTCAGCGAAGCCGGCGGCCTGCAACGCCTCGCCGACTTTTGCCGCCAACTGGGCATGAAACGTCCCTTTATCGTGACCGACCCCGGGCTCGCCCAACTCGGCCTGCTGCAGAATGTGCATCAGGCGCTGAACGATGGCGGCCTGCCCCACGCCAGTTACAGCGAGGTGGAAGCGGACCCCGCCGAACACATTGTCGAGGCCGCACTGGCCGCTGCCAACGCCTGGGGAGCCGATGGCATTATTGGCTTTGGCGGCGGCAGCTCCATGGATACCGCCAAACTGGTTGCACTGATGGCGGGCGGCGGCGAGCCTCTCAGCGCGCTCTACGGCGTGGACCAGGCCAAGGGACAGCGCCTGCCACTGGTTCTGATCCCCACCACCGCGGGCACCGGCTCGGAGGTCACCGCCGTAGCGATTGTCACCACTGGCGCCACCACCAAGATGGGCGTCGTCGCCCCGCAACTGTTTGGCGATCTGGCCCTGCTGGATGCCGAACTGACCCTGGGTCTGCCCCCTGCGATTACCGCCATGACCGGTATCGACGCGATGGTTCATGCGATTGAGGCTTACACCAGCGCGATCAAAAAGAACCCCTACTCCGACATGCTGGCACGGGAAGCACTCAGGCTGCTGGCAAGCAATATTGAAACCGCCACCCACCGTGGCGATGACCGCGATGCCCGTCAGGCCATGCTGCTTGGCGCCTGTCTGGCCGGGCAGGCCTTTGCCAACGCCCCGGTCGCCGCCGTTCACGCGCTGGCCTATCCGCTGGGCGGCCACTACCACTTGCCTCACGGACTGAGCAATTCACTGATGCTGCCCCATGTGCTTCGCTTCAACGCCGCCGAAGCCGCACCGCTGTATGCGGAGTTGGCCGAATTGCAGGTCGATCCACAGCGCCTGAGCGGCGACAGCGAAAGCCGCTGTGCGCAGTTTATCAGTGACATCGAGCAGTTAATCGCACGTCTTCAGCTACCCACAAAGCTGGCGAAACTGGATGTCCCCGAGGCGGACTTGCCGATGCTTGCCAGCGATGCAATGCTGCAACAGCGCCTGCTGGTCAACAATCCGCGTCCGGTCAGCGAGGCCGACGCGCTGGCCCTTTACCGGGCCGCTTACGCTTGACGGCAAAGGCCGCATCGCCGCTGTCGCCTCGTCATCACAAGGAATAATCATGTCTGAAGATGCCGCCCGCCAGCGGTCGCACTATCGCTGGTTCACCCCCATCACCACCCGCTGGCTGGACAACGATGTCTACGGTCACGCCAACAACGTCAATTACTACGCCTGGTTTGATACCACTGCCAACCGCTACCTTATTGAACATTGCGGGCTGGATATCCACCGCGGCCAGCAGATCGGCTACATCGTGCACAGCGAGTGTTTCTACAAAAAAGCGGTCGCCTTTCCCGACCAGTTAGAGGGTGCGTTGCGGGTCAACCGGCTGGGCAACAGCTCGGTGGAATACGGTCTGGCCATCTTCCGGCAGGGCGAGGAGGCGGCGGCTGCCCACGGCCGTTTTACCCACGTTTTTGTCGACCGCGACAGCGAGCGCCCGCAGGCGATTGAGGGTGAGCTTCGCCGGGGGCTTGAGCAATTACTGGATGCTGACAGCCATGGCTGACCCCCACTTTCGCCCCTGTCGTCCCGGTGATATCGACGCCGCCCTGCCACTGATTATCAGTTCCGGCCCCGAAGCCTTTGGCTATGTTTTTAATGACCAGAGCGAGGATCAACTCGCCGCCTTTCTGCGCCGGGCTTTTCAGGAAAAAGGCAGTGAATTCAGCTTTCAGCAGCATGTTGCCATCGACGTAGGTGGTGAGGTCATGGGCGTTGGCGCCCTGCGTTTTTCCCACCAAACAGCGGGCTTTTCACTTCGCGCACTGAGCCTGATGCTTCGCCACTACGGACTGATCGCGGGACTGCGCACAGCCATCCGTGGCCTGCGCACTGAAGCCATCATCAAACCACCGCCGAAAAAAGTCGCCTATCTTTATCAATTGGGCGTACGTCCCGAGCAGCGCGGACGCGGACTCGGCAGGGCACTGATTGCCCACCTGATTCAACGCGCCGAGGACTTGGGCTACCAGCGGATTGGGCTGAGCGTATCGATCGAAAACCCCCGCGCCCAGACGCTGTATGAACAACTGGGCTTTACCGTCATCAGAGAGTACAGCAGCGCGCTGCGCAGCGATTTCGGTCACGTGCCCGGCCAACGCTATATGGAGCTGGACCTGAGCAACACCCGGTAGGAGGACAGATCATGCAACTGCAACGTCAGAATCTTTTGCGTCGCGACAATTACATCGACGGTCAATGGCGCAGCGCCGCCAGCGATCAGCGCTTCAGTGTACTGAACCCCGCCACCGGCGATACCCTCTGCGACGTGGCAGATGCCGGGGCGGAAGACACCCGTCTGGCCATTGCTGCCGCCGATCGCGCACTGCCCGCCTGGCGCAGTAAAACCGCCAAAGAACGCGCCAATCTACTGCGCCGCTGGTTTGAACTGATCATGGCCAACCAGCGCGACCTGGCGCAGATACTCACTGCAGAACAGGGTAAAGTCCTCGCCGAAGCCGAAGGGGAAATCGCCTACGGTGCGAACTACGTGGAGTGGTTCGCCGAAGAAGCCAAGCGCATCGATGGCGATATTATTGCGCCGCCCAGCGGCGACAAAAGGCTGCTGGTGATAAAGCAGCCGGTCGGCGTCGTCGCGACCATTACGCCCTGGAACTTCCCCAACGCGATGATCGCCCGCAAGGTCGCCCCGGCGCTGGCTGCCGGCTGCTGTGTCGTCAGCAAGCCCGCGGCAGAAACCCCGCTCAGTGCGCTGGCGCTGGCGGTGCTGGCGGAGGAAGCCGGCATCCCCGCAGGTGTATTCAACGTGGTCTGCGGCCAGGACGCCAGCGCTATTGGCGGTGAGATGACCGCCAACCCCACCGTGCGCAAACTCAGTTTTACCGGCTCAACCGCCGTCGGCAAACTGCTGATGGCCCAGTGCGCCGATACGGTCAAAAAGACCTCTATGGAGCTTGGCGGCAATGCGCCCTTTATTGTCTTTGACGACGCCGACCTCGACGCCGCTGTCGACGGCGCGATGGCCTCCAAATACCGCAATGCCGGGCAGACCTGCGTGTGCAGCAATCGCATTCTGGTGCAGGACAGCATTTACGAGGCCTTCGCCGAGAAACTGACCGAAAAAGTCCGCGCGTTCACGCTCGGCAATGGCGCCGAGTCGGCGACCACCATGGGCCCACTGATCACCCCCGTCGCCTGCGACAAGGTCCGCACACTGGTAGAAGATGCCTTGGAAAAAGGCGCCTCCGCGACCACCGGCGGTCAGCCTTCTGCTCTGGGCGAGCACTATTACGAACCGACGGTACTGCGCGACGTCACCACCGAGATGCGGGTGTTCCGGGAGGAAATTTTCGGCCCGGTAGCGCCGCTGCTACGCTTCGCCACAGAAGACGAGGCCGTGGCGATGGCTAACGATACCGAATTCGGTCTGGCCGCTTATTTCTACAGCCAGAATCTGGGTCGCATCTGGCGGGTGGGCGAAGCACTGGAATACGGCATCGTCGGCATCAACGAAGGCCTGATCTCCAATGAAATGGCCCCCTTCGGCGGTATCAAGGAATCCGGCAATGGCCGCGAAGGCTCCAAATACGGCATCGATGACTACATCGAAATCAAGTACCTGTGCCTGGGCGGTCTGCGCTGAGTGCTTAGGCCTTGCCCAGCGACGCGGCCACTTGCTCCACGACCCGGCGCGCGGCGGGCAAGCCTTGCAGGTAGCTGCAAAATCCGTGGATCTGCCCCGCCTCGCAGTGATAAGCCACCGTATTTCCCGCCCGCGCCAAGGCCTCGGCAAAGGCCTGACCCTCGTCGCGCAGAGGGTCGCAGCCCGCCGTGATCAGCGTGGTTGGCGGCAAGCCTGCCAATTCAGCCCGCAGCGGCTGTGCATAGGGCGACTGGCGCTGCGACGCGGGCAAGTATTGCGCCCAAAACCAGCGCATCTGTTCCCGGCTCAGCAGATATCCCTCGGCAAATTCATGCATGGAATCACTGTCGCAGGCCGCATCAATTGCCGGGTAGAGTAAACACTGCTGCGCGGGTTGCGGGCCACCGCGATCCCGGCACAACAGGCTGGTCGCCACCGCCAGATTTCCCCCGGCACTGTCACCGGCCACCGCAATATTGTTGGCGTCGACGTCCAGCTCCACCGCCTGTGAGGCCAGCCACTGAAAAGCGCGGTAGGCATCTTCAAGGGCCGCCGGAAAGGGATGTTCCGGTGCCAAGCGATACGCCACCGACACCACCAGGGCACCAGCAGCGTTGCACAGCGCGCGACAAATATTGTCGTGGGAGTCGAGATCGCAGAGGACAAAGCCACCGCCATGAAGAAACAACATCGCCGGACGCGTCGCGGCGGCCGCTTCCGGCGCATACAGGCGAAGGCGCAAGGGCTGGCCATCGCCACCGGCTATTGTTTCCTCCCAGACACGCCCCACCGCTTCGACTTTGCCCTGCGGCATTGTCATCGCCTGGCGAAGGGCATCAATCGGGAGCTGGCTGAAATCGACCGCCGGCTGACGATTCATGGCCTCGAGCAGGCGCCGCGTTTCCGTATCCATCGTCGTGTTCATGCGCCCTCGTTTTACTCGCAAATCGCCATTTGGAATTGTGGGTTCTGGTCGTTTAACAGCTCCTCGGCACGGCGTCGATATTCCCCTTTGAAGTCATCGTGACTGAAGATCCAAAAGCGCTGCTGCTCAACGGCAGCCAACATCAGCGCGGCAAGCTGATCAGCGGGCATCCCCGCCGCGACACCGCTGCGCAGAAAATCATTTAGCTGCCCGGTGGCCGCGTCAGGATCGGATACACCCTGCATGATATTGCTCTGCACCTGCGCCGGGCAGGCAACGGATACGCCTATCTCGGCGCCCTGCTCCTGCAATTCATAGTGCAGCGTCTGGCTCAATGCCACCACCGCATGCTTGCTCACCGAGTAGGCCCCCATGCGCGGCGACGCCAGCAAACCGGCCATCGAGGCCGTGTTAACAATGTGAGCGGGGCCACCTTGGGCGAGCATTCGCGGGACAAACACTTGAATGCCGTGCAGCACCGACATCACGTTCACATCCATTACCCGCTGCCATTCTTCATATGACGTCTCCCAGCACCGACCGCTGCGCAGCATACCGGCATTGTTAAACAGCAGTTCGACCTGCCCGAAACGCTGGTACGCCAGCTCTGCCAGCGCCGAGATTGACTCACGGCTGGCCACATCCACTGACTGACACAGCAGTTCGCCGCCAATACCGTTCAACTCACTTGCCAGCGATTCCAGGCGCCCGGCATCCAGATCGGCCGCCACTACGTTCAGACCGCGCTGCGCACAGGCCATCGCCAGTGCCCGCCCGATACCGCTGCCCGCGCCGGTAATCACCGCCGTCTGGCCTGCTGCTAGTTCCATGACTGTCCTCGTTGCTTTGCTGTTATGTGATGACAAGAATGTGCGCCAGACCGCTCACGGGACATCGTTGATATGGACTAATCAACGGTTTTTTCCTCGGGGTATACTGCCGGGAGCTCGGATGGAATACTTGTCCCGACAGGCTGCCATAACAACACTAACCGCCAGTTTGAGCTTACTATGACGCCCGGTCCTCACCAGTCAGACAGCGATATTCTCGACGCGATGGTCGACAGCATTTACGCGGGTATCGACGAGCAACCGCTGTGGCAAACCCTGCTGAACCAACTCTGCCAGACGCTGACAGCGGATATCAGTTTTCTCATTCTGCGCAAGCCGGTGCCCGGCGACACCGGCCTGTTGCTGAGCCACGGGCTGCCGCCGCATATTTCCCAGTCACCCGCCAATATCTACAGCGAAGGGCTGTACGCCCTCGACCCCTTCGTCAACCTGCCAGAAGGGCAAGTGATGTCGCTGGACGAGCTGATCGCCGGCGACAGCCTGCAACGCAGCGAGTTTTACCAGAGCTGTATGAAGCCTTACGGTATAGAGCATATTCTCGGCGCCGACCTGCGCCTGCCAGAGGGCCTGAACGCCAGTCTTCGCCTGACCCGCAGTGACGAGCAAGGTAGCTTTGAACCGGCACAGCGTGCGCTGCTGCAACGGCTGTTGCCGCACTTGCGACGCGCCATCGGCCTCTTTGCACGCCTGCAGCGCATTGAGAGCGAGCGCTCACTGATGGAGCAGACCGTCTCCCAGTTGTCGCTGGGCAGCGTGCTGCTGGACGAGCAGCGCAATGTGCTGCACAGCAACCGCGCCGCGCAAAATATCGCGCTGGAGAATCCGGACATTCTCCACCTCGGTGAGCAACTGTCGATCAAGGTCGACCATCTTGCCGCGCGCTTCCGGCAGTTACTTGAGCGCGCTATCGCCGCCCATCACAGTGCTGAAACCGATGTGGTACAAGCCTTGTCGCTGGGCCGCAGCGAGCAACAGTTACCACTGAATCTGGTGCTTCGCCCACTGCCGCCCGGCAGCTCTATCGACGGCCAGGCACTGCCTGCTGTAGCGGTCTTTATCAGTGACCCGGAATACAAATCCCCGGCTCCTGTAGATGTTCTCCAGCAGCTTTATGGCCTTACCCCCGCCGAATCCCGGCTGGCGACGGCATTGGCCGACGGCCTGAGTCTGGACGCCGCCAGTGAGATGTTACACATCAGCCGCAACACCGCCCGCGCTCACCTGCGAGCCATTTTCGCCAAGACCGGCGTCACCCAGCAGACCATGCTGGTCAGCCTTCTGCTGAAGAGCGTAGCGGCCGCCACCGCCAAACTTCCCTGATCGACGGTCACGCAAAATAGTTGATCTGGACGATTTCGGCTTGCCGCCGCCCTCCTAGCATGAGCTCATCAACACAGCGCTCATCCAAGGTGAAGGCATGACACAACAACAAGATACACGCACTATCATCATCGGCGCCGGCATGGCAGGCATCCTCGCGGCCATAAAATTGCTGGAGCAGGGCAAAACCAACTTTTGTGTTTACGAGAAGGCCGATCGTATTGGCGGTACCTGGCGGGACAATACCTACCCCGGCCTGACCTGCGATGTCCCCTCGCACTCTTACACCTACTCCTTTGAGCCGAACCCGAACTGGACCCGGACCATGCCGCCGGGCGCAGAGATTCAGGCCTACTTTGAAAACGTGGTCGAGAAATACGGCCTGGCGCCCTATCTGCGCTTTGGCGAAGAAGTGACCCGCCTGGACTTCATTGACGGTCGCTGGCAGTTGCAGACCATCAGCGGGCGCCGCGACGAGGCAGATTTTGTCGTCGCCGCTACCGGTGTGCTCCACCACCCTCGCTTGCCGAACATCTACGGCATGGAGCGCTTCAAGGGCGAGCTGTTCCACAGCGCGCGCTGGGACCACAGTGTGCCACTCGACGGCAAGCGCATTGCTGTGGTCGGCACCGGCTCCACTGGCGTGCAAATTGTCTCGGCGCTGGCAGGTCGCGCCAGCCATCTCTGCCACTATCAGCGCAGTCCACAGTGGATCATGCCGGTGATCAACACCCCTTTCAGCGAAGAAGAACGCGCCGCCTGGCGACGCGACCCGGCGCTGCTGAAACGCCTGCAACACGACCCGGAGCTGGAGGCCAATATCGAGCGATTCTCGGTAGCCATTACCGAGCCAGACTCCGAAGCCATGCAGCAGATCGAAATGATCGTGCAGCAAAACCTGGAGCAGTCGGTTCGCGACCCGGCGCTGCGCGAGAAGCTGCGCCCTAACTATCGCGCCGCCTGTAAGCGATTGATTTACGCCGATACGTTCTATGAGGCCGTGCAGCGCGACAACGTGGAAGTGGTCATTGAGGATGTAACGCAGATAGAGGAAACCGGTATTCGCAGCCCCGATGGCAAGCTTCGCGAATTCGACATTATCGTGCTGGCTACCGGCTTCCAGGCTGATCGCTTCATGCGCCCGATGACCATTACCGGCCGCAACGGCAACACACTGGAAAACACCTGGGCACAGCGCCCAACTGCCTATATGGCCGTGTCGATTCCCGACTTCCCCAATCTGTTTATGTTGAACGGCCCCAATGGCCCGGTAGGTAACTTCTCATTAATCGAGATCGCCGAGCAGCAGTGGCACTACATCCAGCAGTTGATGGACAAGGTCGAGCAGGGCGAATGCCGGGAAATCTGCGCCAGCGAAACGGCGCTGGCGCAGTTTGACGAGGCCCGTATCGCGGCGGCCAAGCGCTCGATTTTCGGCTCCGGCTGCCAAAGCTGGTATCTGGATGCGCAGGGGGTGCCCGCCACCTGGCCGTGGAGCCGCAGTCACTTTAAAGCCTGTATGCAGCGCCCCGACTTTTCCGCTTACGAACAACATTAAGGGATTCCGACCATGACTACTGCACTTGTCACCGGCGCCAGCTCGGGCATTGGACAGGCCACCGCCAAGCGACTGGCCGCAGACGGCTACCGGGTGATTGCTGCCGATGTTCAAGCTCCCAAGACCCCCTGGGAAGGCGATATCCACTACACCGCGATGGACGTCAGCAATCACGACGCCATCAAACAGCATTTGCCGGAACTGGCCACCCAGCATGGCGATATTGATGTGCTGGTGAACTGCGCCGGGGTGGCGAGCTACGGCCCGGCTCTCGGCTTGGATGACGCGGAATGGCAGCGCGTATTGACCATCAACCTCAACGGCAGCCTATGGCTGAGTCAGGCGGTACTACCGGGCATGTTGGAACGCGGACGGGGCTGCATCGTGCACGTCGCCAGCATCTTCGGCCTGGAAGGCTGCGACAACAATATCAGCTACAACGTCTCCAAAGGCGGCGTAGTGCAATTAACCCGGAGTCTTGCCGCCGATTATGCCCATCGGGGCATTCGCGTGAATGCCGTCGCCCCCGGCCTGATAGAAACGCCCATGACGGCCATGGTGAAGGAGAACCCGGAGGGGCATCAGCAGTTTGTGAACTGGCATCTGCAGGCCCGCGCCGGTCGTCCCGAGGAAGTCGCCGGCGCCATCGCGTTTCTCTGCTCCGACGATGCCAGCTTTGTAAACGGCCACGTGCTGCCGGTCGATGGCGGCTTCGGTGCGGGGCGTCGCTTTACGCTCTGAGCAACACGCCTGCAAATCCATTTCCCCGGCCCCGTCATATAACGAAGACATTCGCCAATGACGGACCACCATGCGCCGGGGCCTTTTTGTTTTCACCCATGATCTGCGACTGCATGATCATCCACCGCTTCAACAGCTTGCTCGGCAGGTTGATGAACTGCTGCTCGTCTATTGTCTGGACCCTGACGAGCGACGACCCGGCCGCTATCAGCTCGCCTCGCTGGGCCCACACCGCCTGCGCTTTCTTCGTGAAAGTCTGCGTGACCTGCAGCACCGGCTGGCCACACAGGGACAGCGACTGACCATTCTGGAAGGCCGCCTTGACGAGGCGCTGCCACCACTGATTGCCGAGTATCGCATTGATATCGCTGGCAGCAGCCTGCACAGCGGCATCGATGAACAACGACAGTGGCAGGCCCTACAACAGCATTGTCCGGACTGCCGCTTTATCCAAGGCAATAGCCACAGCCTGTTCGACGCCGAAGCCCTGCCGTTTTCGCCAGCGGGGCTGCCCGACAGCTTTTCAAAATTCCGGCGCCAGGTGGAAGCGCAATCTGAGCCATCGCAGCCTCAGACCAGTATCACCTCGCTGCCGCCACCGCCTGCGGGGTGGCGTACGGAGAGTCATGCCGGTCACAGCGCCGCCATCGCCCAGCGTTTCATCGGCGGCGAGACGGCTGCTCTGGCGCAGCTCGATGCCTATTTCCACAGCGAGCGGCCACAGTCCTACAAAGCCACTCGCAACGCCCTCTGGGGGTGGGAGAATTCCACCAAATTCTCGGCCTGGCTGGCAAATGGCTGTCTGTCGCCCCGACGGCTGTGGGCACAATTAAAGCAACACGAAGCGGAATTCGGCGCCAATGAGTCCACCTACTGGATAGGCTTCGAGCTGTTGTGGCGGGAATTTTTTCACTGCTACGCCCGCCGCTACGGTGTGCGCCTGTTCAACAGCAAAGGCATTCGCTCGCAGGCGCCACTGACCAGCTTTTATCCCGGCCGATTCCGGCAGTGGTGCGAAGGCGCCACACCGTATCCCATCGTCAATGCCTGTATGCGCGAATTGAATGCCACCGGATATATGAGCAATCGCGGTCGGCAATTGGTTGCCAGCTGCTTCGTTCACGAACTGGGGCTGGATTGGCGATTTGGCGCCGCCTACTTCCAACACCAACTCATCGACTACGATGTTGCCAGCAACTGGGGCAACTGGCAGTACCTGGCGGGTGTGGGCGCCGATCCGCGCGGTCACCGCCGCTTCGATCTGGATAAACAGGCCCGTCAGTACGACCCGGATGGCAGCTACCGCCGCCACTGGTTGGGAGACGACGCCGACAACAGCTTGCCTCTGGACCATGTTGATATGGTGGACTGGCCGCTGGAGTCCGGTCATGACTGAGGGGATCAGCGTGGTGTGGTTCAAGCGCGACCTGCGTCTCAGCGATCACGCACCGCTGCAGGCGGCCTGCGCATCAGGGCGACCCGTCATACTGCTGTATATCGTCGAACCCATGCTGCTGAACGACCCGCATTACAGCGAGCGGCATTGGCGATTTATCTGGCAATCACTGGAGCAGATCAATGCACAGCTGCGCCCGCTAAATACTCAGCTCTATACCGTGCAGGGCGACGCGCTCTCGGTGCTGCAAACGCTGCATCAGCAGCTGGGCATTCATACGCTCTACAGCCATCAGGAAATTGGCCTGGCCAACACCTTTGATCGCGATCTACGTGTGGCCGCCCGCTGTCGCGAGCTCGGCATCAACTGGCAGGAAAGCCCCTATGCGGCAGTCATTCGCGGTGCCCGCGACCGGCAGCAATGGGACCGGCACTGGCAACAGGTGATGCGTCAAGCACTGGCCACCCCCGATCTGGAGAGGGCCCGCTTCAGCGCCCTTCCGCCAGCATTGCTCTCGCAGCAATGGCAGCCGAGCGCCCCTACGAGGCGTCCACTGGACGCCTTTCAACACGGTGGGCCGTTCGCCGCACAACAGACACTGCACAGTTTTTATGACGGGCGCGGACAGGACTACTACCGCTCTTTATCGAACCCCTCGTTGAGTCGGGAAGCGTGTTCGCGCCTGTCACCCTATCTGGCCTGGGGCAACATCAGCCTGCGGGAGAGCTATCAGTTTCTGCTTCAGCACTGGCAGCGTCCCGGCTGGCGGCGCAGCCTCAGCGCCCTATCGTCGCGACTGCACTGGCACTGCCACTTCATCCAGAAATTTGAAAGTGAATGTGAGATGGAAAAGCGCCCCATTAACCGCGCTTACCAGGATTACCCATGGCGACATGACACGCGCGTCGAAGCAGATGTCACCGCCTGGGCGCAGGGCCGCACCGGGTACCCGCTGGTCGATGCCTGCATGCGCTGTCTGCATGCGACGGGCTATATCAACTTCCGCATGCGTGCCATGCTGGTGAGCGTGTTGTGCCATCATCTCAATATCGACTGGCGCCACGGCGCCGCTCACCTCGCCCGTTTGTTTCTCGATTTCGAGCCGGGCATTCACTACCCCCAAATGCAAATGCAGGCCGGCGTGACCGGCATTAATACCCTGCGCATCTACAATCCGGTGAAACAATCCCGGGAGCAGGACCCCGACGGCCACTTTATTCGGCGCTGGTTACCTGAACTGTCTTCGCTGCCCACCGAGGCCATCCATCAACCCTGGCTTATCCCGCCCCTCGAGGCGCAGATGCTCGGCTTCCGGCCGGGCGAAGACTACCCCCTGCCGATTTTTGACCTGTCAGAAAGTGCAGGTGCCGCGCGCGAACGGCTCTGGCAGTGGCGCGGACGCGCCGAGGTTAAGCGCGAAGCCCAGCGCATTCTTCACCGTCATGTGCGGCCCGATAACGGCCGTGGCGATAGCCGTCGTCGTGATAACCGTCGCAGTGCAAACACAGGGAGACATCGCGCATGAGTGGCTATCAACGCCTGAGATTGATCCTCGGCGACCAGCTCAATGCCAGTCACAGTTGGTTTCGGGAGAACAACCCCCAGACCCTGTATGTGATTGCCGAGATGCATCAGGAAACTCGCTACTGTCGACACCATATACAGAAGCTTTGCGCCTTCTTTGCGGCGATGGATGCCTTCGCCCGCGCACTTCAACAAGCGGGTCACGAGGTGCTGCACCTCACACTGGATGATACCGTCGACGACCCGGACTTCCCCGCACTGCTCTCGAGACTCTGCCGCGACTACGATATTCGTGAACTGGAATACCAGCAGCCGGACGAATACCGCCTGGCCCAGCAGCTCGCCGAAGGCCACCTGCCCGACGGCGTAGAACGGCGCGTGGTCGATAGCGAACATTTCCTGCTGCCATTCGAGGAAATCCCGGACTACTTCCGTCCGGGTAAGGCGCAGAAAATGGAGTTCTTTTACCGCAAACTGCGGCGACGCTTCGGCATTCTGATGGACGGTCCCAACGGCGACGAACCCCGCGGTGGCCGCTGGAACTTCGACAGCGAGAACCGGCAATCCCTGCGCGGCAGCGATCTGGCCGAGATACCCGAGCCACTGTGTTTCAGCAACCCGGTGAAGGCGGTACTGAACCGATTGCAGCGGCACGACGTGCAGAGTATTGGCAGCGCTGCCGATCCACTGCCCTGGCCCATCAGTCGCCAGCAATCACAGGCGCTGCTGCGCTACTTTTGCGATGCCTTGCTCCCCAACTTCGGCCGTTATCAGGATGCGATGACGGGCCACAGTCCTCATCGCTGGAGCCTCTATCACTCGCGGCTGTCGTTTGCGATGAACGCCAAACTGCTGTCACCCGCCACGGTGATTAACGCCACCCTGCGCGCCCACGAGGCACGGCCTGAGGCCATTAACCTCGCGCAGGTCGAAGGTTTTATTCGACAGATACTCGGCTGGCGGGAGTTTGTTCGCGGGATTTACTGGGCCAATATGCCCGACTATGCCGAGAAAAATGCCCTCGGCGCGCACGCGTCACTGCCGAGCTGGTATTGGGACGGCAACACGCGAATGCGATGTCTGCAGCAGTCCATCACACAATCACTGGAGCACGCCTATGCCCACCATATTCAACGCCTGATGGTGACCGGCAATTTCGCGCTGATGGCCGGGGTCAACCCCGACGAGGTCGACGCCTGGTATCTGGGCATTTATGTCGATGCCATTGAATGGGTCGAGCTGCCCAACACCCGCGGCATGAGCCAATACGCTGACGGCGGCCTGCTGGGCAGTAAGGCCTACGCCGCCAGCGCCAACTACCTACAGAAGATGAGTGACTACTGCAGTGACTGTCACTACCACCCCAAGGAGAAAATCGGCGAGCGTGCCTGTCCCTTCAACAGTCTGTACTGGGACTTCATGCTGCGACACCGGGAAAAATTCAGCCACAACCCGCGCATCGGCATGGTCTATAAAAATTGGGATAAGATGGAGGCTGGACGCCAGCGCGCCATTCTCGATCAGGCGCACTGGAACAAAGGCCACCTCAACGAGCTGTAAACACCGGCAGCTCTGAACCCGGAACGCCGCAATGGAAGACACTCAAATTCGCGACCAGCTTGCGCTGGAGCGCACTCATCTGGCAAACGAACGCACCGTACTGGCCTATTTGCGTACTGCCCTGGCCTTTGTCGCTGCGGGTGCCGCCATTCTCCATTTCTACCCCGACCGTCCGCTGCTGGTGACTGGCGCCGCCGCGCTGATCGGCAGTGGTGCCCTTATCGGGATATGGGGTGCGCGACGTTTTTTTACCGTTAGAAAGCAGCTAAATAGCTAAGCCCAAAAGAAACCAGCAAGCAGCGCGGCGATGGCAACCGTGCTCAAACTACAGCGCAGGCCGGTATACCAACGCGGCAAACCGTAGCGATAAAAACGCAGCAAATCATAGGCCCATAAGGTTGCCAACAGCACGACCAGCGTCAGGTAGGCCTGGGGCATCGGCATCCACACTACCAGGGTCAAGGCCAGCGCCGCCAACATTCCCAATAGCGCGTCCTGAAAACGCGGCGGGGAGAAGGTGCCTCCCCACAGTGTTCCCGCCATGAAGCCGGTGATGGCGATACCGTAGCTGTGCAGCAAGGCCTGCCCACTCAGCCCCATCCAGCTTCCGCCAAGCAGTGTCAGCCAGGCGGCCGCCAGGAACGGTAAGGCCCCCAGTGCCCCTGCAACAATATAGGCCAGTGATGATTCCGCCTTGCGCATTGCTCGTCTCCAGAAGGGTTTTCCGGTTTACGAACAATGCCCCACTAGCCGATTAGCCGCAGGGATGACCGCTAGCGATACGGCACTTTCTGGAACAGCACATCAGTCAATTGCAGGGTGCCCAGCGGACGCTGGTCAAAGTTCAGGCGCAGCGAACTCAGCGCATCAAGATTGACCTCGGCATCGTGGATCACTTTGGCATCAAGCCGGAACGGCAGCATATTGATAATGGTCTTGGCGCCGGTATCTCGCGCCGAAATGGTCAAACCGGGCGGAAAATACAGCGCATCACTGTAGTCGCTGGCCAGCAGTGTGACCGAATCGCCATCGGTATCGGTGAGACTGAGTGTCAGGTCTTGCCCCAGCAGGTTTTCCGGCGTGGCACTCACCCCCATGCGCAGCGTCAGGAAGTCCATATCGCTAACATCCAGGCCCTCGGCCGGCAGCGAGTACTCAATAGATGCGGCGTTGCCAAGGTAGTTGAAAAAGACCTGCGGTGCCTTCGAAATGGTGGCCGGGGCCGGACAGCGATCGGTATTCATGCCGGTCAGATCTTCGAGGCTACCGCCATTGGGTTCACACCAGCCCGTAAACAGGAAGCCATCAAAGGTATTACTGCCGAAGGCATTCATGGTGAGTGAGGCATCGCTGAGGGTGTCGTCGACCACTATCAGGTTTTCGCGCGATTGATGAAAGGACAGATGCACTTGCTCGTCGCAGCTCTGCACACCTTCGGGGCAGGCGCTCTCCGGCAACTGCTCCAGCGCGCTCCAGTAACCGGCGAACTGAGTTTCACCGCCGGCAAAAAGGCGCAGGAAACTGCTGATCAGAAATTCACCGCCCCGGCGCTGGTCTGCCCGGCTCAGACGACCACTGCTGGGCACCCCCTCTGTACAGTAGGGGTCGAACACATTGAGCTGGGCGTCGTCGTTAAACCAGAAGTCGTTGTAGTAGTTGTGGTTCGCTCCCATCACCGTGAGCATGAACTGGGGCTGCGACACATCATTCTCGTTATAACGGACGTTATCGTACATATACACGCCGTGGAGGGTGGAGACATCGCCATCACAATACGGCGACAGGGTGGCCCAGGCGGTATTGAGCGGCAGCTCGGAGTCGAAATCGGTCGGGGCCAGCGAAAACACCGCCTTGATACTGTGAGGCTGGTCAAAATCGCCGCTGCGCCGGAACTGCGGATCCTGGTTATAGGTAATGGTTTTTGCCACGCCATTGCCACCGCGAGAATGGCCCATTAAACCAATGCTCGACAGGTCGACGACATCGAGCAACTCGCTGAAGTCATTGCCGTTTTCGTCAAGGTGATACACCGAGTCAGGCTGCTGGGCAATGTCCCGGAAAATATCCAGGTGATGGAGAATCACTTCGGCGCGAGCGGTGATGCCCTGATCATTGGACGCGGAATCCTGCGCATTGATATCGTTCACGTCGATAGAAATCACCACATAGCCGTGGGAAGCCAGGGTATCCGCGATGTAGTCATAACCCTTGTCTGAGCGAATCGGCAGCAAGCCCTCTGACTCGCAGTCAGTGCCCGACGATTCGCTGCCCTCAGCGTCACCCGTGGTAGAGCAGGTGGAATGCCGACCGTGCTGAAACAGGATCAGCGGGAAGCCCGCCTCCGGCAGCTCGGTATCGGCGTCGATCTGCGGATAGTGGATCACCCCGAGGATATCGACCGGATCAGTAAACTGATCGACGGTGCTGCCGTTGCTGTCATCAATATTGCGGGTCGCCATGACCGGCGCATAACGGTAATCCAAAGGACCGACGACGGCATAACTCCCCGTGGTATCTGCATCCGGGGCCACGGTATCAAAACGGGTTTCGGAGAAACTGGGCGGTTCTGGTTCCGGTGCCGGCGGAGCCACCACATCACCGCCACCGGGCGACGAGCCGCTGCTGGAACCCCCGCAGGCCACCAAGCCGCTAATCAGGAAAACACTGGCACAGAGCTGCCGGGAAAATCGTAAAAGTTCAATAGAAGCCATCATTCACACTACTCACATACATCAGTGGATAATCGGCATTGGCGGCGTTCCAGCTCTCCCTGCACAGGAAAACGTCACAAATACGCACTCGTGAGACGTAATGCAGAATCGATGCCACTTTTTATCGGCAGCGGATTTGCGGCAGCACCCAGAAAGCGGTAATTTGCCGCCTTTTCCAGCGCAATATCCGGTACACTCTCCCGCATGGACTCTCAACCTCAGAACGCAGAATTGCCCTTCGACAACAGCCCTCAGTTTCGACTGAAAGCCGGGCTGTATCCGCTTACCCAGCTCGATATCAGCCATTATGAGTACAGCCGCTTTGACGAGCAGCTACGCGCCAAGGCCGCCGAAGCCCCCGCGTTTTTCCAGCACACCCCGGTGGTACTGAATTTTGAGCCTTACGGCGACCAGCTAGCGCCGCCACTGCGGGAACTGGCAGCCCTTTGTCAGGAACACGGATTGATTCCGGTCGCGATATCGAGTCGCGACGAGGCGCTTCACGCAGCTGCCAGGGAAGCCGGACTGGCCATTCTGTCGGTGGGCCGCGCTGCCCGCGAACCCGCCGCAGATCCCGCGCCCAAAGCCGACGCGCCCGTCGCCGAAGCCCCCTCGGCTCCGGCACCCGAGCTTGCGGCAGCCAAGCCCACCCGGGTCATCGACACGCCCATCCGCTCCGGCCAACAGGTCTACGCAGCCGGTGGGGATCTGATTGTGTTATCAGCGGTGTCAGCCGGTGCGGAAGTGCTGGCTGACGGCAATATCCATATTTATGGCGCTTTGCGCGGCCGGGCACTCGCGGGTGTAAAAGGCGACACTTCTGCACAGATTTTTTGTCAGAGCCTGGAAGCTGAGCTGGTGTCGGTAGCAGGCACCTTCATGCTGGACGAAGACTTGCGCGAGGCACATTGGAAAAGCGCCCGGCGTATTCGCCTGAACGACCAGACGCTCGATATTCAGCCACTGAACTAATTTCATCGACAACAAGCACCGGGAACACAAGCCCGGAAATAAACGAAAGGGGAACTGTTTTGGCCAAAATCATTGTTGTGACCTCCGGCAAGGGCGGTGTGGGCAAGACCACTACCAGCGCTGCGATCAGCAGTGGGCTGGCATTGCGCGGCCACAAAACCGCTGTCATCGACTTCGACATTGGCCTGCGCAACCTCGATATTGTGATGAACTGCGAACGTCGTGTGGTCTACGACTTCGTGAACGTCATCAATGGCGACGCCACGCTTCGTCAGGCACTGATCAAAGACAAGCGCGTTGAGAACCTCTACATTCTCCCCGCCTCGCAGACCCGCGACAAAGATGCGCTGACCGTGGAAGGTGTGGAGAAAGTCCTGAAAGACCTGGACGCCGACGGCTTTGAATTCATCATCTGCGACTCTCCCGCCGGGATTGAGCACGGCGCATTTATGGCACTGTATTTCGCCGATACAGCCATTGTCGTCGCCAACCCCGAAGTCAGCTCGGTACGCGACTCGGACCGCATTCTGGGCATTCTGCAAAGCAAGTCGCGTCGCGCCGAAAACGGCGAGCGCGTGGAAGAATGCCTGCTGTTGACCCGCTACAACCCCGACCGCGTCGCCAAGGGTGAAATGCTGGCAGTGAGTGATGTGGAGGAGATTCTCGCCACCAAACTGCTGGGCGTCATCCCCGAATCGGAAACTGTCCTGAAAGCGTCCAACCAGGGTGTGCCGGTAATTCACGACGCCCAAAGCCCCGCTGGGCAAGCTTACAGCGACGCGGTGGCTCGCCTGCTCGGTGAAGAAGTGGAACAGCGCTTTATTCACGCCGAACAGAAAGGCCTGTTCAAGCGCTTGTTCGGGAGGACCGCATGAGCATCCTGGACTTCTTTCGCAGCAGCAAAAAAGAAAGCGCGGCGGTCGCCAAAGAGCGCCTGCAAATTATCGTTGCCCACGAGCGCAATCAGCGAAACCAGCCCGATTACCTGCCCAAACTGCAGCAGGAATTGCTGGAGGTGATTCGCAAATACGTGGAGGTGAATCAGGATCAGGTGGAAGTGGCGTTGGACAACAACGGCAACTGCTCCGTCCTGGAACTGAACATCACCCTGCCCGATCGCTGAGCGCGGCGCCCTCAGGGCGCCGCTGAGAAATTCTGCAGGTAAGGGTTTGCCGGATTGCGCTGCACACGAATATAGTCGTGCTCCGTCATTGCATGGCAACGGTTGCAGCCTTCCAGAAGAGCATCGAAAGCCTTATCCGCACGCGGCAGGTCACCGGCATCCAGTCCCGCGATCAGTTTTTTAAGCAGCGGAGACAAGGTGCTGGTGGTCAGCCTGCCGACGGGGTAGTCGCTGTAGCTGTCGATCTGTCCCACTGCAGCAATCGCCCCGCCCAGTTCATGGGCATAGAAATCGGCAAGCAGCGCGTTTTCAGCGTCCAGCGATAGCTGCAGCTTGTGAGCAAAACTCTGCATATCGCCCATCAAGCCCACCAGATGAGGCGACTCATCCGTCTCGGCCAGTGCAGCGCCAGCCAGCCAAAGACCGACAACCAGACCTATTGCGCGACGTTTCATGCTTAGCACCCTTGTTGCGATTGAGTCTCATTGTAGTTCGGCAATCGCCGGTGCTCACTGCGACATATCGTCGCGCACCGGGCCATCGGGCAGCATACCCATCTGCCGCGCACGCTGCTCCCAGCGCTGGCGGGCAAACAACTGAAGATCCTCGACTTCATCCGTTTCGTCGGTAATTTCCATACCCAACAGGGTTTCCAGCACATCCTCGGTAGTCACCACACCGTGGACTTCGCCGTATTCACCAACAGCAATCGCAATCTGCCCGCCGGGCACCAATACCTTTTTGATCAGGCCACGCAGCGGCAGTATTTCCGGCACGGCCAGCAGCGGCCGCTGCAGGGCGTCGACCTTGGTACCCGGCTGGTCGATGGCGGCCCTCAGCAACTCGTCTTTGCGCACAAAGGCATAGATATTATCGGGCTGATCCCGGTAGATGGGGATTCGCGAATAGGGCAACTGCTGGTGCTGTGCCAAAACCTCTTCCACCGTCAGCTCGCCATTCAGGCAGAATATCACCGTGCGCGGACTCATAATGTCGCGCACCTTCATATCGCCAAAGTGCAACAAGCTGCGCACCACCTGTGCTTCGCGCATCGAGAACACACCCTCGGCAGCGCCCAGCTCTGCCAGTGCGGCAAATTCCTCGCGACTGACTGAGCCCTCGTCGGCGCGCCGACTGAACAGTTTTGTGATCCACTGACTCAGCCACACCAGTGGCGCCATTAAACGCTGCACCACCGATAGAATCGCCGCACACGGTGCGGCCAGACGACGCCAGTGAAGCGCTCCCAAGGTTTTGGGGATGATTTCGGAGATAACCAGAATCAGCAGGGTCAGCACCGCCGAGATAATACCGAAGTAGAGTTCGCCAAACAGCTTGGTCGCCTGAGCCCCGGCACCGGCAGCGCCGACGGTATGAGCAATGGTGTTCAGGCTGAGAATGGATGCCAGCGGTTTATCAATATCTTCCTTGCACTGTTTCCACCACTGGCCATTGCGACGCCCGGCCGCGATTTCGCTGGCGATGTAGGAAGCGTTGACGCTCAGCAGCACCGCCTCCAGCAAAGAGCAGAGAAACGATGCGCCAAGCGCGACGGAGATGTACAACAGCAGCAGTGCCATAGTGAACGTATCCAGTACCCGAAACAGGCATCACTTTGGCACAGGGCGGCGCTCGCTTAAAGCGTCGCTAACGATTAGAACCGCCAGGCGACTTCCAGCCCCGCATTCCGCGGGTCGCCCTGAACATAGGTCCCTGCGCCGAGCAGTGCCGACACCGCAAACCCACTGCGGTAATACACTTCATCGGTCAGGTTTTCTACGTACGCCGTCACGCTCAGATTTTCAGCAGGCGTCCAGTTCAAGCGAAAATCCCACAACCACAGTTCGTCGATATAGGCGTTGCTGTATTCCACCGCCTTGTAATCAATACCGGTGAATAACTCACTGCGATAACGCGCCGACAGGCGTGGCACAAAAATCCCCAGATCCGTCAGCCAGTGGTAGCTCACGGAAATGCCGCCGCTATGCTCTGGCACCAGGGCAAAATCTTCCGCGCTGCGGTCCACTACCTGCTCGCCTTGCAAGGGAATCACTATCGGAGTGAGGAATTCATCATAGCCCGCATCGGTATAGGAATAATTGGCCTGCACAAACCAGTTATCCATCACCAGCGTGGTCTCGAACTCCGCGCCCTGGACCGTGGCCTGACCGGCGTTGGAGAGGTACAGGAACAGGTCGCTGATGGCATCGCCCTGTTCGGCGACACGAACCTGTATGTTCTCGTAATCCATGTAATACAGCGCCGCATTGAAACGGAGCTGGGAGTCGAGCGCATCGAGCTTCACCCCCACTTCAAAGTTGGTCACTTCTTCGGGATCGAAAGGCACCAGCTCATCCCCCTTCGGCTCAAACCCACCCGCTTTGAAGCCCTGGCTGTAAGTAAAGTAGGCCATAAAACTGTCCACGCCCAGATCGCTGTGCCAACGCTCAGGCGCAATAAACGACAGGGTTGCCGACGGCGTAAAGTTATTCCATTGCTCTTCAGCACTGTCGGCGTTGTCACGCATGATCAGCGGTAAATCCGGCGTGTTTTCTCCCAGCGCATTGAACTGCGCCAGAGTGATAGGAGAATAAATGCCCGCCGCGTCGATATACAGAGCGCCAATGCGGCTGCCGTATTCCTGAAAGTCGACATCGAAGACGGTCAGGTCACGACGTCGTTCTTCAACCGTATAGCGACCGCCCAGGGTAAACTGCAGGTACTCGGTAATATCGTAGGTCGCCTGAGCAAAGGCCGCCCAACTGCTGTTCTCGAGATCGCTGCGCGTGGCCAGAAAGGTAGCCAGAGGAATTACAGCAACGTCATCCAGCAGTCCACACACCACGGCTAGCCCGACAGCGTCACAGGCCGTAGAGGGACGAATACCTGCCAGCCCCTTTTTGCCAACCAACTGGGAAAAGTTGTTGTTGTCGATTTCCTCTATCGAGGCAAACAGACCAAAGGTGTATTGCAGGCGACTGTCGAAGGCCTGACCACTGAGCTGCAGCTCCTGGCTGAACTGCCAGCGTTTCTCGTCGGGCACCGATTTTCCATCGGCCGCAAGCGTGCGGTTAAGGGCCTCGGTACCGCTGTCTAATATGGGAATCGAGGTGCCGTCCTGATCATCGTTACGGGCAATGCCGTCCTGCCAGCTGGCGGCGGAAATACTCTTCAGCGCCAACTGCTCGTTCAGTTCCCAGTCCAGCGTCAGCGCCGCCATGCGGCTTTCCATAGTGATTTCAGAATGCGCAGTGGTCACATCCAGCTTGCGGTCTTTCGCCAGCCGCTCACTTTTTTCACAGGCGTCACGAAACTCCGGCTGACCGGGATACCGCAGCGTTGCAATATTCGCCTCGGGGTTCTGGAACAGGCAGGACATCCCCGAGCTCAGCTCCTGCTGCCGACTCCAATACAGAAACACATCGCTGCTCACCGTATCCGTCAGCTGTGTCTGCCAGCGCGCAGAAAACGCCAGACGGTCTTCGTCGCCGAACATGGCGCCATCCGAATTTTCAAAGTAGCCGTCGAGGCGGGTACTGTTGATGGCAACACGCACGCCGGAGCGCCCTTCCACCAGCGGAATATTCCCTGCCAGCTTGGCATCCCGCCGCCCATATTGGCCCACGCGCACATCCAGGCTGCCACTCACCTCGGAGAAATCCGCATTTTTCGTATTGACCAGAATTGCCCCGCCGGTGTTGTTTTTCCCGAACAGGGTTCCCTGCGGCCCTCGCAGTACTTGAATGCTCTGGGTGTCGACGGTATCGAGCAACTGGGTGTCCTGACGGGCAATAAAAATGCCGTTGAGATATACCCCAACGCCAGGATCGAGCACCGACGTGGCCTCGCGCTGACCGATCCCGCGAATGAAGATCGCCGGCGTTTTCGAGCCACTCTCGCCAAACTGCAGGCTGGGAACGGCCCCCTGAAGGTCAGTGATCGCGGCGATCCCCGCCTCTGCCAGACTGTCGGCGCTCATCGCTGTCACCGCGACCGGCGTCTCCTGCAGCTTTTCTTCGCGACGCCGGGCCGTTACATAAACCTCTTCGACAATTTGCAGTGACTGACCTCGGCCGGACTGAGCCGCTGCATCGGCGCCCGGCTGCGCGTGAACCCCGACCGCCGCACTCGCGGCAGCCATCACTAGCGGGAAGGCTATCTTCTTCACGGTCTTCTCTCCCTGTCTTTTATTATTAAAATCCGGCCCACGAATGGCCGTACTGCCGCTTACAACTGGCCCACCCAATGCGCGGCAATATCGAGCAAGTAGAAAGTCAGCATGCTGGCACTGAGGCCACCTGCCACCACTTGAAGCAAGGTCCAGCGTCGTTCGCGCTGTTCGTCAATAAAGTAGTAAATCGGGAAGCTGGCGATGAAATAGGTCGCGTAAATGACCGAGCCATACGCCAACATGCGGGGAATATCTTTGTAGTAAAAACTGCTCGCCATCATCGGGTTCGCCATCGCCTTGGTTTCCATCCAGGCCCAGAAGTAACCGACCGCGAAAATCACCACCGGGAACAGCAGGGCCATGCCCGGCACACCGCTGGTACGAATGCGGCGCAGCACAATGTTGGCGGTCGCGTGATAGGTGATGAAATAGGCGTGGGTATAGAAGTACATAATCAGCGGCACAGGCTGTTCGCCGCTGCCCACCATGGCGGAATCCAGATTGGTGGTGGCGTTGGGATAGTTGTAGACCATGCCCAGCACGTCAAAAAAGTATTCGGAGCCGAAATAATTCCCGAAGAAACCAAACACCACCATATACAGATTGGCTTTCAGCCAGTAGCTGTCGCGCCAGTCGCACTGTTCGTAACGACGCGCCACCAGCATCGGCACCAGAATCGCGGGCAGCGCCGTGAGTATGCCGTGCCACAGTAATGCAGTGTCACCGAAACTCTTGTCCCAGCCGGTGAACATCATCATCGCCATGGAGGCCATCCACAACGGCGAGTAAATCAGAAACCATTTTTCTACCCAGGCTTTATCCGGGTTAGGCGAAAACCAACGCGACATAGCGTTCCCCTTACTGTGTTTTATTGTTATGTGTTTTGGGTCGTTGGATGGGGCCGCTTTAGCGACCCGTCAATGCAATCTTTACCAGCGCCGCCGTATTGCGGATTTTCTGCAGTCGACCGGGTTCCTCGTGCAGCTTGTAATGACCCGGCAGCAGCACACCCTTGGCTTGCTTGTGGATCTTTTCCTTTACAACAGGCTCCAGTACTCCGGCACCTGCCAACTCAAAGAACAGCGCCTTGGCATTGCCAAGATCGAAGAAGTCCCGCTGCCAGGACCACTGAAAATTGCCCGCATACTCAAACCAGGAGCCGCCAATACCGGCAATTTCCATACGGCTGCCATCCGGGCGCGTGGCGGTGACCGGCGCAAGCTGTTTCCAGAAGCCGATTACTGTGCCGCGTTTTTCGTCGATGATGATGTCGTGATAGGGGTACTCCCAATCTTCAAAGCCTTTCATCTGATAGCCCAATGCCACATCGCAAATTTCCTTGCGACCATTGGCGACAAACTGCTCATTGGGACCGATATTCCAGCCGTATACCGCATCCTCGGTGTACATCGGACCGAGGTGGGTGGTCCAGTCACCGGCCTTTTCGGCGTCAATATTCGCCTTCAGCCAGCGCTCCATCATTTCTTCCAGCTCTTCACGCGGGTAGGCTTTGTTGGGGGGCGTAATCGATGCAACGCGTTTATCAGACATGGTGAGTCCTCTTATTGTGATTATTGTCAACAGGGGTAAGGTGCCCGCACTGCTCTAGCCAACAAAGAGTGTCGTGCACGGTGTCGGCAGCCGGACGGTATTCAAACGCCAGCGCATCACGCAGACGCTGGCTGCGCGACGGCGGGAAATGGCAGACGATTCGCGCCGCCTCGCGGGAGAGTGGAAAGTCCACCGTGATGACATGACGGCAGGCGTCGAGAAAGCGACCCGCGCTCATCAGCAACCAGGCCGGCAGTGGCAGGCGACGCACCGGCCGCTGGCTTGCCAGCAAGTCGGCGAATGCCCGCCAGGGCAGAAAATGTCCCGCCACCAAATAGCGCTCGTTGCAGGGATTGCCATTCATTGGCTTTTCCAGCAGCAGGCGGTGCGCATCGGCAAGATCGCGGACATCGACAAACTGCATCCCCGAGCGGGTTTGCGGGACAAAGCTGTTACAGAACGTACACAGCGCCGCATTGCTCTCGGACAACTTCGGGTCGTGAGGGCCAAATACCGCCGACGGGTAGCTGATAATGATGGGCGCTCCCTGACACTGCCAATCTCTGACGCGCTCCTCACAGGCGCGCTTGGCTACGCTATAGGGTTCCCCACCGGGGTTCAGCTCACCATCTTCACGCAGATACTGGGCTTTGGGGTGCATCAGTACCGCGGCGCTGGAGACATAAAGGATGCGCGGAATGCCCATCTTCCAGGCTTCACCGACAATGTTTTCCACCCCCGCGAGATTGCTTCGCAAGGTTTGCTCCGCCTCCGCCCGCTTGAGGTTAACGACCGCTGCCGCGTGGACAACGGCATCACAGCCCTGCAGTGCACGGTGGGCCAATGCGCGGTCGCTCATATCGCCTTCAAACCACTCGCTCACTGCAATGTCCTGCGACGCACACCAGCGCTCGGCACGCTTCCGGTCTCGAACCAACAGCCGCAGACGATGCCCGGCGCGGTACAGCGCCGCAGCGGTATGCGCCCCGACGAGTCCCGTCGCTCCGCTTACCAGCACGTCCATCGCCTAGCGCTCGACAATCCGCAGAGCCTGATTGGGACAGTATTTCACCGCCCGCTCCACCGCTTCGCGCTGCCCCGCATCGAACTGGGGCTTGAGGATTTGCAGTATGTCGTCCTCATCCAGCTTGAACACTTCGGGCGCTTCGCCCATGCACATGGCGTGGCCCTGACACAGCACGGTATCAACCTCGACGCACAGCGCCTTGGCCGCCGGGGACGCGGCATCGGCATTCTCGCTGTGGAATGGACAGCCGGAGCTGTCGGCCTGCTTGCCACCCGCCGACCCGGTGCCGGCCGGTGCCGCCACTTTTCGGCGACGATAACGAACACGACAGGGAGAGACGGGCTGCACGATCATATCTTTGTAGTTGTCACGATAACTGGCGGCGTCATCGACCAACTCAAACTCGTAACGACGCAGCAAAATCGCAAAAATCGCCTTGATCTGAAACATCGCAAAGGCGTTGCCGGAGCACTTATGCTTGCCACCACCGAAAGGCTGGTAAGCCATCAGGCGACGATCCTCCGCGCGCTCTTTGCTGTAGCGGTCGGGGTCAAAGGCGTCGGGATTTTCAAACAGCGAGGCCATGCGATGGGTGACCGGCGGCACTGCCCAGACCATATCGCCCTCGGCAATTTTGTACTCTTTGAAATGCAGCTCGCGACTGACCTGACGCATCAGAATAATCAGCGGCGGATGCAGGCGCAGTACTTCCTTAAGTACGTTTTCCAGCTTGGGCATTTCCCGCAGGCTCTGAAAGCTTACCTCGCCGTCAGCGCCCAGCAGCGCATCCAGTTCGGCAACCACATCGCGCAGTATGGCCGGATGCTTCAGCAGCTCTAGCAGAACCCAAGCTGCCGTGCCCGAGCTGGTGTGGTGGCCGGCAAAAATGGCGCCCACCAGCATGCCGGTAATTTCGTTGTGGCTGAGCTCAGTGCCGTCTTCATAGCGCATATCGATAAGTGCTTGAAACATATCCGAGGGTTTCTCGGTCTGCTGACTGCGCTTGTCGACGATCTCGCCGACCAGTTTCTGCAGGCGTTCACGCGCGCGGTCGCGGCGACGGAAACGAGGCAACGGCAAGTTCGGGAAGTGATAAGCCAACGGGTGAACGCCCTGTTCCAGATCGTGATAGATCTCGGCAAATTCCTCACTGAGTTCATAGCGAAACTCCCGCCCCAGCAGACAGTGGCTGGCGGTATTGATGGTGAGCTGTTTCATGAACTCAACCAGCTCGATCTCCCCGGACTCGTTCCAGCCGGCAATGGCGTCTTCCACTTCCTGAACAATTTTTCCCGAGTGGTTGCGCATAGCCTCCATGCGCAGCGACGGCATCAGCATTTTCAGCTGCTCATTCTTGCGCTCTATTGGCGCGTCGAAAATCAGTCCTTCACCAAAGATCGGCGTCATCAGCTTGTAAGCGGCAGACTGGTCCAGCTCTTCGTCAGAGGAGCGGTAGAACAAGGCACTGGCATCTTCGCCGGTAAGCATGACAATGCGCTGTCCCAATAGTCGAAAGCTGACAATTTCGCCATAGTTGCCAGCAATCTTGCGGGCAAAGTTAAAGGGGTTACGGACAAAGTCGATCATGTGACCGAGCAGGGGCAAACCGCCGCCAGCGCGCGGAGGTTCCACACTGCCGAGATGTTCTGAGTTGGCCTTGGCTGTCATAATTATTCTCCTAAGGCTGTCGGTACTGGATCACCTCCCCCGCAGTCAGGCGGAGATGACAAAGCATCTTTACGAATTTACACTTTATGGAAAAGTGTAAAATACAAGAATCACCCATTTGGACGAGGAAGCCCCGATTTTGGAGCCCATAAACGACACACAGCAGCGCATTCTGGATGCCACCATTGACTGCGTTAAAACTTGGGGCGTGGAAAAAACCAGTCTGAATGACATCGCAAAACGCGCCGGGGTCACACGGCCGACGGTGTACAACTATTACGGCAACCGCACAGCCGTGATTCGCGCCGCCTTACTCAGCTCGGGCCACCATTTTGCCGAGCGCGTCATTGCGCATATTCAGGCCTGGCCCACCCCCGCTGACCGATTGGTCGAGGCAGTGGTCTTTGCGCTCGAAGAGCTGCCCAAAGAGCCGTATTTGGCCGTCATTACCCGCGCCGATCTGTCGAGCTACATTTACGAGGATGCCTTGAGCGACAGCGAGGGCGTCGAAATGTGCCTGGCGATTTTCAACACCGTCTTCGACGGCACCACTCTCAGCGAGCAAGACCGCATAGAGGTGATGGAGCTGAGCGTGCGCCTGGCACTGTCACTGCTGATGCTGAGCGGCCCGGCCACCCATGAGGGCGACGACCTGCGCGGCTTTCTGCGTCGCAGACTGGTGCCGGCTGCCGGACTGTAAGTTCAGGCGGGGGGCCGCTGCCCGCCGCAAAGGATGTCCGTAACGCGCTCGGTATCCATGTACTCCTTCAGCTCCACGATCAGGCCGTCTTTGAACCGAAACAGAAAGTGGTAGCGATTGCGGTAGAGCTGCCCCGAGCTGTGCATACCTTCGCTCTGCGCTTCGACCGCTACGCGCTCGCCTTCAGCGGTGGTGGCCTGCACGGTAAACCGCAGGCCCTCGGGAAAGGCATCCAGCACCAGTGCCGCCGAGTTTTCAATTTCTTCCCGGCTGTAATACCCGGAGATCAGCGTGTTGCCCGAGGTCCACAACTGCGCCTCGGGGTGGTACAGGCTTAAAAAGCCCGCTGTGTCGCCCTCCGACAGGCGACGGATAAATTCCAGCGCCAGAGCCCGACTGTGTTCTCCCTGCTCATCCGCCATTGGCTTTCGCCTCCGCTTCGGCTTTCTTTAATTTCGGCATCAGTCCCATCAGCGCCATACGCATCTTCGAGGCACGGGGATAGCCGATGTACTGGGTTAAGAACAGCACGGCTTCTTCCAACTGCGCTTCACTCAACTCGCCACGCTTATAGGCCGACTGCGCCTGAATGGTAAAGGTCATATCCTCTCCCTGGGCGGCGATGGCACCGAGCAACAGCAAGCGTCGCTCGCGAATACTCAAGGTGCTGTTGTCCCAGAGGTCGCCAAACAGCGAGCCCAGCATAAAGTCGAAAAAGCGGTCCTCGCCTTCTGCGGGTGGCTGTGGCAAATCGTTGCAATACACCTCGTTAAAGCGGGCAATGCCCCGCTCGCGTTTGCTGTCACTCATCATTCCTCCTTACACCCGCATGAACTGGCCGCCGTCCACATTGAGAATGTGGCCGGTAATCCAGGAGGCCTGCTCCGACAGCAGGAACAGCGCGGCATCGGCCATATCGTCCGGCGTTCCCAGGCGACTCAGTGGCATTTGCTTGACCAGTTCATCGGCGTAATCACCGGCGGTATTGCGCAATGCCTGGGTTTCGGTCGGCCCCGGCGCAATCGCATTGATGCGGATTTTCCGCCAGCCGAGTTCCCGCGCCAGCGAGCAGGTAAGACCGTTCAGCGCCAGTTTGGCAACGCCGTAAAAGCCCATGTTCATCCACGCCGCCGTGGAGGACTGGTTCACAATCGCACTGCCTTTGGGCATGTGCGGCACGCAGGCGCGAGCCATCAACAGGCTGCCGTGAACATTCACTCGCATGAAGGTTTCGAGGTAATCCATCTCCACATTCATATAGCCTTCAATCTTCATATTGCCGAAGATCGCCGCGTTGTTAATCAGGTAGTCGATTTGCCCGAAGGCTTCCTTGGCCGCATTGGCGCAGGCAATACACGATTCCTCGTTGCCCACATCGGTGCGTACGAACATCGCCTCTCCACCCTGCTCGCGAATCTCCGCCACCACGCGCTCGCCCTGCTCGCTGTTCAGCTCAGCCACCACCACTTTCATACCCTCGGTGGCGCAGCGCTTGGCGTAGCCCTCGCCAATGCCCTGACCGGCGCCAGTAATCACCACCACTTTGTCGTTAAAGCTCATTATTCTTCTCCTGTTTACGGCCTTCAGGCCTGGGTTTCGGGCAGATAGACCCGCAGGCCTTCCATCTCTGGGCCAACACTGATCTGGCAGCCCAGACGGCTGTTTTCGCGACGGTCAATCGCATTGTCGAGCATGGCGTTTTCGCCATCGCTCACCGGGGACATCCGGTCCTGCCATTCCTCGGGGATGTAGCAATGACAGGTGGCGCAGGAACAGATACCGCCACACATGCCTTCCACTCCCGGCACCATGTTCAGTGTGGCGCCTTCCATCAGGCTCATCTGCTCATCCACATCCACCGGATGCTCGGTGCCATCGTGCTCAACGTAGACAATTCCCACCATCTTGCTCTCTCCTCAGAATTTGAATTTTTCCACCGGGGTGCAGGGCCGCACCTCCAGCAGATCGACAGACACGCCCGCAGGCATCTGCAAACAAAACAACAGCGACTGGGCAACGTGTTCGGGCTGCATTCCGCTATCCATCCACGGCCCCTGACGCTGCCAGGCATCCACCGCCGACTTGAGCCGGTCGAACTCCCAGCCCGCCGCGAAATCGGTCATCGCCGCACCGGGACGCAAAATGGTCACGCCGACGCCGCTGTGCGCCAGCTCCCGGCGCAGGTCCCGACTCAGCCGCTCCACCGCCGCCTTGCTGGCGGCGTACAGCGACAGCCCCGCCATTTCATCGTGATGCTCGGCGCTGGCGCTGCTGACATTGACGATGCGGGGATTGGTGGAGGCTTTCAGCAGGGGCAAGGCGGCCCGGCAGCAATACATCAGTCCGGCAATATTCAGCTGCAACTGGGCGTTGATATCCTCATCGCGCCAATCGTCGGCAAAACCGGGGCGCGCCATACCGGCGTTGTTCACCAATCCGTCCAGGCCGCCAAAATGCGCCGCCACTGTCTGGATTGCCTTTGCAGCGGCCTCGCTGTGGCCGACATCCGCGGGCGCGGCAAAGGCGTTGGGACCCAACTCGGCGCAGACGCTCTCCAGCTTGTCGGCGCTGCGGGCGATCAGGCCAACCTTGGCTCCGGCATCCAGCAGTGCCTTGGCCATCGCCAGACCAAAGCCCCCGGAGGCTCCCGTTACCGCAATGATGCGACCGTTTACTGTGCTCATCATCGGGGGCTCCTACACGGCTATCGCGACGGTTTTGGTTTCGAGGTATTCCTCAAAACCCTCTGGGCCCATTTCACGCCCCACACCACTTTGCTTGTAGCCACCAAAGGGCGCGTCGGGACCGAGGAAGTTGCCGCCGTTGACGTTCATCGTGCCGCTGCGCACCTGGCGGGCGAACGCCAGCGCGCGCGCTTCGCTGGCGGAGTACACTGCCCCCGACAAGCCGTACACCGAGTCATTGGCAATGCGCAGTGCATCGGCTTCGTCCTCGTAGGGAATCACCACCAGCACCGGACCAAAAATCTCTTCCCGGGCGATGCGCATGTCGTTGCGAACATCACTGAAGATGGTCGGCTCGACGAAGAAGCCCTTGTCGAGGTGCGCCGGCACACCGCCGCCAAGAACCAGCCGCGCGCCCTCACGCTTACCCAGCTCGATATAATCCAGCACGCGCTGGCGCTGGCGGGCGCTGATCAACGGGCCCTGCATTTCGCCACTGGTATCGGCGCTGCCGTAGGGCATCCCGCCCACATAAGCGCGCAGCAATTCTTCGGTTTCCGCCAGCTTGTCTTTCGGTACCAACAGTCGGGTGGTAATGGCACAGCCCTGACCGCTGTGCGCGCAGATGGCCAGCGAGCCAAACAGCGCCGTACCGAGATCGGCATCGTCCAGTACGACCATCGCCGACTTGCCACCCAGCTCAAGGAAGACCCGCTTCACGGTTTGCGCCGCGTTGGCCATTACGATTTTGCCAACGGCAGTGGAACCGGTGAACGACACCACATCCACCCGCGGATCGGTACTGAGAAAATTGCCGATTTCGGCAGGATCGCTGGCGGTCAGCACATTGAACACCCCCGGTGGCATGTCCGCTTCGGCGGCAATGCGCCCCAGCAGTGACGCCGTCCACGGGGTTTCCGGCGCAGACTTGAGCACCACTGTGCAACCCGCCGCCAGTGCGGGCAGGCACTTGGCGAGATTGATTTGAATGGGGAAATTCCACGGCGAGATCGCCGCGACAACACCCGCCGCCTCCTTGAACACCACGCGGCGACTTTTCACCCCCATCACCTCGTAGTCGCCGAGTTCGCGCTGCCACTCGAAACGCTCGAGATAATCCAGCGGCCAGTGAGCCATACTGACCGGGCCGTCGCACTGCGGCCCGTTGACAAAGAATTGCGTGGCGCCGGTTTCATCGGCCACGGCCGCGCGCAGTTCATCGATATGGCGATTCAGGCCATCCACAAAACGGCGCAAACAGCTCAGGCGCTTGGCGTGATCTGTCGACCAGTCGCTGTCGTCAAAGGCACGACGCGCCGCCGTCAGCGCGGCCTCGGCATCCTTCAGGCTGGCGTCCGCCGCCACACCGACCACCTCCTCGCTCAGAGGACTGATATTGGGGTACTGGCGACCGCCCTCGGCATCGCGCAACTCCCCATTAATATAGAGTCGCGCCTCGCCGTGATCGGGCTGCGGACTCAGAGACAACTTACTCATAATTCCCTCCACTTATTATTGTTATGGCTGTATTCGGCGCCATTCGCTCGCATTCGGCTTAGGGCTCGACGTCGGCGGGCGTCGCCATAAACACCGCATCGATATGGCGACGCACGGTGGTGGTCTGCGGCAGCGCGATGCCGAGCTGCCCAGCCAGCGCCAAGGCATGATCCAGATCCTTTTCCGCCAGGCTGGCAAACGGCCCGAAAATGGCGCGCATGTCTTCATCACTGCAAGCCGCCCGCATGCCGTCGCGGCCGTCAATAAACTGCTTCATCATCGGCGTAACGACGCCATTGGCGGCGCCCACATCAAAGAGCGCCTGCACCTCCACGCCCGCGGCGCGCAGCAGTGCCGTGCCCTCGGAAATGGCGGAAAACGCCGCATAATTCATCAGGTTATTGGCCAGCTTGACGACCGTGGCATTACCCACTTCGCCGGTATAGACCACCGCTTTGCTGGTGCAGGCAAACATCGGCTGACAGCGTGCAACGGCCTCTTCCTCGCCCCCTGCCATAATGCACAGGCTGCCGTCGGCCGCGCCGCCTGCGCCGCCGGTAATGGGTGCATCGACGATATGCAGCCCTTTATCAGCGGCATCCTTCGCCCAGCGCAGAATGCCGTCGCGGGTGACGGTGCTGTGAATCGCCATCACCGTGCCCTTCGCGGCCACGGCCAACATGCCGGGGCGCTCGCCATCCCCATAAAGCAGATTCTCCACATCGCCGTCGTGGCGCACGCAAATGCCAATCAGCGAGCACTGTCTGGCAATCGCCTCCGGGCTATCGGCCGACGTGGCGCCCAGCGCCACCATCTCCGCCACCGGCTCGGGCGCAATATCGAAGACATGCATCGCCAGCCCGTGCTGCTGCGCCTTCTTGGCGAGGTTGGCGCACATGGGTTTACCGATATTGCCAAGCCCGATATATCCACACTGAATCATCGCAACACCTCGCTTATCGACTGGGTGTGAAACGCATGGGCAGCGTGGTAAAGCCGCGCACATTGGGGTTGTGGGTGCGGTCGCTGCGCGACATATCCAGCTCGTAGTCGGGCATGACCTTAAGCAGCTCTTCGAAGCACACCCGCACCTCCAGGCGCGCCAGAGCCGCACCCAGACAGGAATGAATGCCCGCGCCAAAAGCCATGTGATCGCGGGCGCCCCGCGTCACGTCGTAGATATCGGCATTTTCATAGCGCTCTTCGTCGCGACTCGCCGAGATAATGCACATACCGATACGCTCGCCTTTCTTGATTTGCTGGCCGCGAATTTCCACATCCTGCATTACGGTGCGGCCGATCATTTGCGTGGAGCCGTCAAAGCGCAGGGTTTCCTCCACCGCGTCGCCGATCCGCGCCGGATCGTCCAGCAGGATTTGGCGCTGCTCGGGGAATTGCCACAGACGAAAGCCCATATTGCCGATCAGCTTGGTGGTCGTTTCATTGCCCGCCACCGCCAGCAAGATACCGAAGCCGATGATGTCATCGTGGGTCATCTTGCCGTCTTTCTCCGCCTGCAGAACGCAGCTGAACATGTCCTCGGGATCGTAGGGCTTGTCGGCCAGCGACTTGGCCAGCTCATCGAAATACTTCGCCAGATTAAAGTAGGCATTGATGTTGGCCTCACTCAGGCCGAACTGGCCGTCCTCGCGGAAGATCAGATCGTCGGCCCAACCGCGCACCATGGCCTGCTCTGACTCGGGCACGTGGATCATGGTGGAGATCACATCCATCGGCAGGATGGCACTGAAATCCTTGATCAGGTCCATCTCGCCTTTCACAAGAAACGGTTCCAGCAGCGAACGCGCCTTCTGACGGGTGTAGTCCTCGAGTCGGGCAATGCGCTGCGGCACCATCAGGCCCGACAGCAGCTTGCGAATGCGGGTGTGATCCGGCGGATCCATGTTGATAAACATCGGGTAGCCCGCCGAGGCACTCTGGTCAGACTCCAGCGCGGGACCGTTGATGCTGCTGAAGGTTTTGAAATCGCGAAACGCCTTGAAGCAGTCTTCCCACTTCGACAGCAGCCAGAAGCCGTGCTCGGCGTTGTAATACACCGGCGCTTCCTCCCTCAAGCGTTTGTAGTAGGGATAGGGGTCCTCGTGAACAGCGTGGGAATAGGGATTGAACTCCACCGCGGTCATGCTGCGCTCCTGTTATTGCTTATTTTTTATCAACGCTAGCACAGCCCCTCCCGAAAGGTAAATACACTTAACTCAATTTAATAAATATATGTTACATTAATTTATCGAACAGCCCGGCTACAATACGCCGCGCACACCCACATCAACCCAGACCGAATTGGCCATGCCCGATAAACACTCTGCACTGCAGCGCTTTCGCGATAACCCCCTGCGTCGCCTGAACCACCTCAGCAACTACTGCGAGCAGCGTAGTATGCAGGCGCTGGAAGACCGGGGATTTGATCGTCTGGCCATGCACTTTGCCGCGCCGATGAGTCTGCTGGCCCAGCGCCCGCACCGCCTGACCGAACTGGCGGAGCGACTGGCAATGAGCAAACAACTCTGCCTGCAAAGCCTACGGCCGATAGAACAGGCGGGGTATATCGAGCGCCGAAGCGACAGCGATGACCGGCGCGCCAAGCAGATCGCTCTGAGCAAGCGCGGCGAAGCATTGATTGCCGTTGCCGACGAAGCGATGCGCGCTATTAACGAGGAATTCAAAGCGCTGATCGGCGACGAAGCGGTAGAGTATCTCGGCCAGTTTTCGCTTGAGCTGTGTGAGCAGCTTGGGCTGCCCGGCTTCGCCCAGCAACGACCGGCAGGCTTGGCGGGTGGCTTGAACTTTCCGCTGCTGATCGGTCTGCTGAACCGCAGCATTCACCGCAGCCTGATGCAGGGGACGATGGCACGGGGCTACGACCGATTGCAGATGTCCCACGGTCAGGTACTGGCCTGTATAGATCCCGAGGGCAGCAGCGTCGGCGATATCGCCGCCCTGAATGCGGTCTCAAGTCAGGCGATTTCCCGCGTGGCGCGGCAGTTGAGTGAACTGGGATATATCGAACGCCGCAGCGACCCCAATGACGGGCGAAGCCAACGGCTGGTTTTAAGCGAGAGCGGCAAAGCGCTGGTGACCGATGCGGTCGCCGTGATGGATAACTTCGAATCCGTCCTGCAGATGGGACTCGGTGAAGCCGCGTATCAACGCTTCACAAATGCGGTAAACCAGCTACACAGCGCACTCTTTGAAACCGCGGCCCCGCCCGCAACGCAGACCTCTTCAGCCCTGTCGACAGAGACTTTGTTGCAGGCCTGCGCCGACTGCCTGGAGCATCGCCAGACGCGCCACAGCGCGCAACTGGAACAACGACTGGGCACAGACGGATACCAGCAGCTACAGCGACTCTTGGCGTTCGCCGCTGGCCGGCAGGTAGGGAGAAAGCCCTGACAGGCGCTGGTAGTAAGACAGGCTGCGGGCCAAGTGTCGCGCCGAGCGTCGCTGCCAGCGCAGGGCATCCAGATACCGATCACCGTTTACGGTATTCTCGCGCCCTTCGGCAATATCGACCATCAGGGCTTCGCGCGCCTGCTCGGTATCCTGCTCACAGCGCGCGGCGAAAGCCACAGCCTGTTCTGCAGCCGCCGCCCAGTCCTCGCTCGTCACCGTTTTCAACAGCTGCCGACAACCATCGTCAAAAACAACGCCCGAATGTAACGGCGGCCCTTTGTCCTGCCAGCGCTGCGCCGTTTCCCGATCGGCCAAGCGATGATGCAGACGCTGCATATGATCGATCATGTGCATACAGGCCAGCAGCGATTGCCACTCCTGCTGGTCGGTAGGATGCAGGTGGATGTCATCGACAAAGCGCTGGCAGCGTTCAATCGCATCCCCCAATTCCCGGTGCCGCTCTGGCTGCGCAGATGGCTGATTACGCGATAGCGCAACCGTGTACTGCAGCAGCGCCGTGAACATCCGACCGAGGCTGTGGCGCACGGCCTCCAATGCAACCGTGGGGTCGCGCAGCAGTTGGCGATCCAGATTCTCGGTGAATGCGTCCTCTGGCGGCGGCACCAGCCAAAGCATCAGCCGCGCAAACTGAGACGCCAGCGGCAGTACCAGCAGCACACCCAGAAGATTAAACAGGCTGTGAAAGCCAACCAGTGCCAGCTCGGCCTGCTGATAGATCGCGTCGGGCGAAAGCCACTGCCACAGGGCAACGTAAGGCAGCAACAAAACGAACGCCATCAGCCCGGTAAACAAATTGTAAACAACGTGGGAATAGCCGGTGCGGCGAGTGTCAGCCGAGCCGCCCAGCGTAGCAAACAAGGCAGTTGCGGTTGTTCCCACATCCATACCAATCACCAGTGCGGCCGCCTGCTCAAACTCCAGCGCCCCACCGTGTACCGCGGTGATGGCGGTGGCGACCCCGGCGCTCGAAGACTGGGTAATCAGGGTAATCAGCACGCCCAGACCCAATAGCTGGAGACGCCCAAGCCAGGTGTTGTCAGGAAAGACGGTCGGCGTGAGCTTGCCCTCAAGGCCCGCCATACCGCTTTGCATCACATCGATGCCGACAAAGATCAACCCAAAACCGGCCACCGCCAGGCCGGCCGCGCGCGTTCGTCCTCGCCCAAATAGATGCAGCAGCGCCCCCAACAGAACAACCGGCAGCAGCAGTGTTGCCAAATCGAGCTTGAAGCCCAACAGGGCAACCATCCAGCCGGTAATGGTGGTGCCGAGGTTGGCGCCGAAAATGATCCCCAGGGCCTGGGGATAGCTGAGCAGCCCCGCGCCGACAAAACCGACTGCGGCCACGGTTGTGGCGCTGGACGACTGAAGAATTGCCGTGCTTACCGCACCGCTGAGAGCCCCCGACGCCGGGCTGTGAGTAAAGCGTGTCAGGGCCCGTCGCATGAGCTCTCCGGCCACGGCCCGCAAACCATCGGTCATCAATATGACGCCGACCAGAAACAGCCCCAGCCCTCCGGCCAGCTCCATCCACTGATTCAAGATTGCCTGTCCTCCTTCGTCGGCACGACTTCTGCGCTACACCCCGACATCTGCAGGGTAACGGCAGGGTATTGTGCGGCGTTTCTGCCCCGGAAACGTCCCGTAGATATGCCTACCCTGTACGGTGGTGACGCGCCAGCAGGCGGTCCAGCTCGTTGGCAAACGCCTGTTTTTCACGCTGGCCGTAGGCATTCTGACCGCCGCTCTGAATTCCCGATGCGCGCAGGGTTTCCATAAAATCACGCATATTCAAACGGCTGCGGATCGTGTCTTTGGTATAGCGCTCGCCCCTCGGATTCAGCGCCATACCGCCCTTGGCAATGACCTCCGCCGCGAGTGGAATATCGCTGGTGATCACCAGATCGTCGGGCTCGCAACGTTTTACAATCTCATTGTCGGCAACATCAAAGCCACTGCTGACCTGCAAACAACTCACCTGTGGCAGCGGCGGCACGGGCAGCGACTGATTTGCCACCAGCGTCACGGTCACACCGGTTCGTTCAGCGGCCCGAAACAACATCTGCCTCACCACCACCGGACAGGCATCGGCATCCACCCAGATTTTCAAATGGTCTCTCCTTCCATTCGCCCGGCAGCGATTGGACAATGGCTGCGCCGAACTCATCGCTATGCAAAGATGATGCGTACAGACACTATCACTGACGCTGGAGGGATTATGACGAGTCTTACCCTGTTTTACGACGGTCGCTGTCCACTCTGCGTTGCAGAAATGCGGCGCCTTGCCGAGCTGGATAGCGGCGCCCGGCTGATCTTTGAAGATATCAATCACGCCGACTTCAGCGACCGCTACCCTCATATCAATCCGATTGCCGCGAATCGCATTCTGCACGGCCAGACGAATACCGGGGAAATGCTCTACGGCTTGGATGTCAGCTGTCTGGCGTGGAAAGTCGTGGGCAAACACCGGTGGATGGCCGCGCTGCGCTGGCCGGTAATCCGCTGGTTTGCCGATATCGGCTATCGCTGGTTTGCCCGCCATCGCTATACCCTCTCGCGCTACCTCACCGGGCAGCCACGCTGCACCAGCCATTGCGAAAACCTCCCTCGCCATGGCAAATGAGGCAACACTCGTTGTCGGCGCCAGCAGTGCCATCGCCCAGGCTCTCATCCACGCCCAGCATCAACGTGGACACCGTGTTATTGCCATCAGCCGCCGTCCTGCAAGCGGCCAAACCGACTGGCTGCAATGCGACTACAGTGATGCCCAGATTGCCCATACTATCCACGCGCTGCGTGAACTGAATTGTCACTGGCGCCGGGTTTTTATCTGCAATGGTGTCCTTCATGACGAGCAGGCCATGCCCGAAAAGCGCCTCGAGGACCTGTCATCAACCACATTGCAGGCGCGCTTTCTCAGCAACAGCATCCTTCCCGCGATGTGGCTACAGGCCCTGCTGCCACTGCTGCGCGGAAAGACGCCCTGCACCGTTGCGGTCCTCAGCGCCCGTATCGGCAGCATTGCGGATAATCGGCTCGGCGGCTGGTACAGCTACCGCGCGTCCAAGGCGGCATTGAATATGCTGCTGAAAACGGCGGCCATTGAATTCAGCCGGCGCGCCAAGAATATCAAACTTATCGCCTTCCACCCCGGCACCACTGACAGCCCACTGTCAGCACCGTTTCAACATTCCGTCGCCGACGACGCCCTGTTCACCCCCGAGTTTGTGGCAGAGCGCCTGTTGTCGCTCTGCGATGCGCATGCCCCCGACGGGCAGCTAAGCTATCTAGACTGGGCGGGAAAACCCATCGCCTGGTAGCCCCGCGAGTGGAAAATACGCATTTGCCACTCAGCGAGTCACACCTACCATGAATGTCTGCCAATCCCCCGGCCGGGAAGACTGGGGTGGGCACTCAGAGCGGAGAGAGCATGGGCTTAGGCAAATACAAACCGGGGCAGCGCGAGCTGACGGGCGTCGGAATCGACACGCCCGGCGGGCCTGTATGGTTGTACAAAGCCGCGCTGATCGCCTGTCTGGTGCTGATCGTTGGCGTTGCCATTTTTGTCGACATGCTCAACAGCCGCTACGAGCAGCTTAACCAGCGCGACGCCGTTCGCAGAGACCTCAGTGTGGTCGTCGCCCGCCTTGAAAGCAGTATTATGGGCGATATTCAGGCGGCTAGGGCACTGATCGCGGCCGTTCGCCTGAACCCCGAACTTGAAAAGACGCAGATGGATCACTATGCCGCCCCCCTGCTGGAGGGCGAGAACAATCTGCGGAGTCTGGCGGTCAGCCGTGACTATCGACTCGACTACGTCTACCCGCTCAAAGGCAATGAGGCCGCACTGGGCCTGGACTTTCGCGATCACCCGAAACAACTGGCCGGCCTGCAGCGCGCCCTTCAAAGCGGCCAACCTCAGCTCGTCGGTCCGATCAATCTCGTACAAGGCGGTCAGGCGATTATCATTCGACTGCCGGTTGCCAGTCGCCCCACCGCAGGCGGCGCCAACTATGCCGTATCGGCCGTTATTGATATCGACTCATTGATTCGCGACACCTTGGGCGACAGCCACGGCGTCAGGCTCGACGTTGCCATCCGCACCTTTAACAGCAGCGAAGGCACCAGCGCCTCCATCGCGGGCAAGATGTCTCTGTTCGATCCCGCGTCAAACCCGGTGTTCAGTCAGGTCAGCCTGCCTTACAGCCAGCCTTGGCAGCTGGCCGCAACACCTGCTGGCGGCTGGCCCGCAGAAGCGCTTTTCACGCCTTTCCGGCTCGGGCTACTGGCCGCATCGCTGTTCATTTTTGGCGGTATTTTTGCGATCTCCTGGCTGATTCAGCGACGTCAGGAAAGCAACCAGCTTCTGGAGCGTCTGTTTGAACTGTCGCCGATCGGCATCGTTCTCAATGAGTTTTCCTCCGGACAATTTATTTCCGCCAACTCCGCTATGCGGGAACGGCTGGGCTACAGTTCCGCCGAGTTTGCCCACCTCAGCTATCAGCAAATCACGCCCCCGGATTTCGATGAAAGTGACAAGCGCTTTATTGCCACGCTGCACCGGGACGGCCGGATGGGCCCCTATCGCAAATCGCTGATCCGCCGGGACGGCAGTCTGATGCCCGTTGTCATCAACAGTATTCTGTTCAACGACAGTCGTGGGCGGCAGCTGATCTGGTCGATGATTGAAGATATCTCCGACAGCCAGCGCGCCGAGCAGGCCATGGCCCGGCAGCAGGAGATGCTGGAGTCCATGAGCGTACAGGCCCGCATTGGGGCCTGGGAGTACGACGTCGCCTCTGGCGAGTGGCGCTGGTCGGAAATGATCAAGGAAATCTGCGGTGTCAGTGACGAGTTTGAGCCGGACCTGGTATCCACGCAGGACTTCTATACCAATGACGCCATGCGCGACGACTTCCGCCGAGGCATTCGCCGCGCGATCAAGTACGGCGAGGCATTCAGTAAAGAGCTGAAAATTCATACCCAGGATGGTCGCTCGCTGTGGGTACGCGTGATCGGCAATCCGGATATGGAAGAGGGCCGCTGCCTGCGCATTCACGGCTCCTTCCAGGATATTGACGAGCAGAAGCGAGCGGCGGAGGCCTTGATCAAGGCCCGTGACGACGCCGAGCAGGCCGCGCGGATCAAGAGCGAATTCCTTGCCACCATGAGCCACGAAATTCGCACCCCGATGAATGGCGTGCTTGGCATGCTGAATCTGCTGGATAATTCACGACTCGACTTCGAGCAGGAACGGCGGGTCAGCATCGCCCGCAGCAGCGCCAGATCGCTGCTGTCGCTCATTGATGATGTTCTCGATTTCTCGCGGATCGATGCCGGTAAGATGACGCTCGAAACTCAGCCCTTCAAACTGCGAGAGCAGATTGAAGAAGTCTGCGAAAGCATGTCACTGCGCAGCCAGGAAAAAGGCCTGGAACTGATTATCGACGTCAGCCACATCGAGGTTGATACGGTGGTAGGCGACTCTGCCCGGCTGCGCCAGGTACTGACTAATCTGCTGGGCAACGCGCTGAAATTCACTGAAAAAGGTGAGGTTATCGTCGCCGCCAGCCTGCACAACAACGGTCGGAATTGGCAGCTGAACTGCCACGTGCGAGATACCGGCATCGGCATTTCTGCAGAGAAACAGGACCAGTTGTTCACGGCATTTACGCAGGCCGATGCGAGTACGACTCGTCGCTATGGCGGCTCGGGCCTGGGACTGAGTATCAGCCAGAAAATCTGCGAAGCCATGGGCGGAAAGATTACCGTGACCAGCCTGCCGGGCGAGGGCAGCGACTTCTGCGTGACGCTGCCGCTGGAGAAAAGCCCCGATGCAGAAACTGACGGCCAACCCGCTGCCGGCAAACGTATCTGGCTGGTGGAAGATAATCAGAGCACCCGTGAGAGCCTGACGCGTCAACTTCAACGCTGGGGCGCCGAGGTGATGTGCTCCACAAGCAGTGAGCAGGCCTTGAGCCAGGCGGAAAGTGGCAGCGATCAAATCGCCAACATCGATTTGGTGATTATCGACCGTTATATGGAAGGGCTGGACGGAACCGAACTGGTTCAGTTTCTGCGTCAGGAACCGCTGCTCTCGCAACTGCCCATCGTATTGCTGTGCAATATCGCCAGCGAGGGCACTGAAACGCATTTCCGCTCACTGGGCTTTGACGCTTGGTACCCCAAGCCCATTACCACCGCCAATCTGCGTGAGATGCTGGCGCTGGACCCGATGACCGCGTCACCCATGAATGCCCGCCCACTTCAACGCGATACGACGTATGACAGCGAGCAACTGAGCGGTCGTCGTGTGCTGCTGGTTGAAGACAACGCCGTCAATCAGGAAGTGGTCCGCTGCCTGCTCGACGAGCTGGGGCTTCAGGTCACGGTCGCCGGAGACGGGGAAATCGCCCTGCGACTGCTAAAGCAACAGCAGAATGACGACTCTCCACCCTTTTCAGCGATCCTGATGGACTGCCAGATGCCTCACATGGACGGCTATGATTGCACCCGCCATATTCGTGCCGGCCTGGCAGGAGAGGCCGCCCGCCAGCTCCCGATCATTGCGCTCACGGCCAATGCCTTGTCTGGCGACCGGGAAAAATGCAGCGCAGCGGGTATGGATGATTATCTCAGCAAACCCATTGAGCCGGAGCGGCTGCAAAGTAAGCTGATGAACTGGATTGCGCCGACAGCCCATGAACGCTGCCCAGCACTGGAGGACGGCACCTGCCCCGAGCAACGGTGGAATGCAGCCAAGGCACTGGAATCAGTAATGGGGCAAGAGAAAACCCTGAATAAACTGCTGCTGATGTTCAATGACTACAGCCGGGAGCAGCAAAGCGCGCTGCGGGCTGCCGTCACCCAGGCCAACATTGAGGACATCGTTCGTATTACCCATGCGCTCAAAGGCAGCAGCGGCCAGTTGCAGGGAACAGCCTTGCGGGATGCCGCAGCGGCACTGGAACTCGCAGCCAGCGAAAACAACTGGGAAAAAATTCACTTCCTCTACCCGCAGTTGCAGCAGCAGTGGCAATTGCTGTGCGAATGCTTTGAACGGCACTTGAGCCGCCACGCCAGTCCTATTCGCCAGCAAATGAACAGCTGAGCCCTCTCCGGCGACGCAGGCGAGGTATACTCGCCGACATGTCGCATACCACTCCCACTCATTGGCAAAAGACCCTGCAGCAGATCGATACGATGCTGCAGGAGCACGTGCTGCTTTGGCAGGCAGAGTATGCTCGCGACCACCGTGCGGCCCAGAGCCAGTCCCGTTATGCCTCCCTGTTTGAGGCGCTCCGGCGACTGAATGACGACGACGTTTGGCAATTGCAGGGCGATGATCTTGCCCTGCTGAATACGCTCCGGCCACACTTTTCCTCCGCCCGCGACATCGCGCGGCTGATTCACGTCCCCGGCGCAGAGGCATTGAGCGCCGTCGAGCCCCCGGCCGGCCTGCCGGGCAAAAAGTGGCAACAAGTCCAGGCCTTTCTCAACGGCCTGCGTCCTCGGCAACAGCGCGTTGTTGAATGGTGCAGTGGTAAAGGACTGATCGGTGAGGCACTGTGCCTGCCGCCCTTTTTATCGCCAGAACTGTCGATAGAAGGGCTAGATATCGATGAGCATCTGGTCTCAGCAGGCAATCAGCGCGCGCAGAAATATCAGCAGCCGCGCCGCCTCCATCAATGCGACATTTTCAGTCGAGCCAGCGAGCAGTGGCTCAGTCCAGCCCACACGGTGTTTGCGTTGCACGCTTGCGGCGGTCTGCACCAACATTTACTGGAACGGGGCTGCGAGCAGGGTGTCGCCCAAATCCTGCTGTCGCCCTGCTGCTATCACCGTTTTGTTGATCACTACGTACCGCTTTCAGCGCAACTGAAAGCCTCTCCACTCGCGCCATCGACAAACGACCTTCGCCTGGCCGTTAGACAGACGGCAACAGCTCGACAGGGCGAGCGGGAGGCAAGGCGGCAACTGCAGCTCTGGCACCTCGCCACAAAGCAATTCGCGGCGCGCCGGGGAGTGTCGATGTCGAGCTATCGCAGCCTGCCCCACAGCGCGGCAAAACGCGGCTTCGACTATTTTCTGGCGCAACAGCTCGACGCCAATCGGCTGCCCAACAAGCTGGTCAGTGACGGAGAGCGAAAAGAACTATTGGACGACGCAGAGAGGCTGCTGTGTGATCAGGAGCGGCGCGAACTGGCGGCCATGATGTTTCGGCGTCTGCTAGAGTTGCGCTGTGTGCTCGACAGCGTGGTCTATCTTGAGGAACACGGCTATACGGTTGCGCTTGATCGCTTCTGCTCGCCCCAGCTAAGCCCGAGAAACCTGCGAATTCACGCCTGGCGAGGTGCGTCAGCGATCGGCGGAATATGACTGGCTGACATTGCGGCCGTTCCCGTCGGCCGCCAGATACTCTCGACTATCCACCCAACCGCTCTCCGTATAGAAACCCCAGTGCCGAATCTTAGGCCCCGTAACAAACAGCGTTAAGCTGTCTGGCGACTGCAGGGCCAAGCGGTGAGGAGCCCGCGACATACGCGCGGTGACACTGCCCTCCCGCAACAGGCGATGTCCCTTTGGCATGGTCTCATCGATCTTTCCGCGCAATACCACCGACAGATTGAACAGCCACGGGTGATCGTGCAGATGCGTATCGGGATCATCGGCCTGAACGTGGTGCAGATAGAGGTTAAACAAGCGGTTTTTGGGAATCACATGCCAGCGGGTCAGGTAGCGCTCACCAATGGTTTTGGCAGGTGGACGCTGCATGACTTGATCCGCGCGCTGCTGAAGATATCGGAGGACTGGCAAGGGTAGTTTCATAAACAACATCCAAGGCGACCATCTTGCGAACGGCCACTATTGCGAAATGCGCAAATTACCAGATGGCCGATAAACCGGCCACCGGCGACGTCAGGCAAATTGATCCAGCGCTTCAAGAAACGGCATCATGGCGGCACTGCTGTCATAGTCGGGATATTCGCCGCGCATCAAGCCGGCTTCAGTCAGCGCTGCAAGCAGCATACGGGCGTAGAGTTCGCGGTCGCGCTCACTCAACTGGCGATCTGGCCACATGGCATCGAGACGCATCTGGGCTTGCTGAACAACACCGCTGCTACGCAGCCGCTCACGCCCCAGCACATGGGGAGCGTCGAACAGCACAACCTGCACGAAGCCCGGAACATCACACATCGCCATAAAACGGCGCCAGGACTCAGCCAAACCTGCAGGCTCGCCATTGGCGCCAGGTTGTTGCAGACGCGCAAGCAACTCCTGCTCATAGCTGTCGGTCACTGCCTCAAACAGCGCTTCTTTGTTGCCAAAGTAGTGGTAAATCGGCCTGATGGTGGTCCCGGCCTCACTGGCAATATCTTCAAGCGCCGTGCCTTGATAGCCTTTTTCACCAAACAGCTGGCGGGCACAGGCCAAAACCTTGCCTTGGGTTTCTTCACGCCGTTGCGCCTGGGTGCGTCGTTGGGTATGTGCCAAAAATGCATCTCCGCCTGTCGGGGGCGACAGTGTAGCTTGCTTTTTGCAACAATGATATGTAGCGTTATTACATATAATTAAAAGCCAATTTGAGACCGCCTCATGACCCACCCAGCAAACGCCACCCCAATGGATCGCGAAGCCGCGTTACAGCATTGCTTCAGTCCCGCCAAGCTCAACGGAATCACACTGAAAAATCGTCTGATTAAAGCAGGCACCTTCGAGAACATGACGCCAGGAGGCCGGCCGTCTCAGCGCTTGGAAGATTTTCATTGTCGACTGGCAGACGGCGGTGTAGCGATGACCAATATTGGCTATTGCGCGGTAACCGGCGACGGCCGGCTCAATGAAAATATGATGTACATGCACGAAGGCATACGCGGCGAACTCAGCTCACTGATCGACAAGCTTCACGCACGAGACTGCAAGGTATCCGGCCAAATGGGGCACTGCGGCGGCTTCTCGAAAAACCGCGAACTCAAACGTAAACGACCGCTTGGCCCCAACTTCGCGGTCAATGGCCTGGGTGTCGGTTGTGGAATGTTCTTTGCCGATGGCATGACACATGCCGATATTGATGAAATGGTCGCCCAGTATCGAGACGCCGCCGGCTTTATGAAATCTGTGGGCTTCGATTCACTGGAAATCCACTTCGGACACGGTTATGGACTCTGCCAGTTTATCAGCCCCAAAACCAATAAGCGCAAAGATGAGTACGGCGGCAGTCTGGAAAATCGCATGCGCTTGCCGCTACGTGTGCTGGCCGCCGTACGGGAGGCAGTGGGTGATGATTACCCTATTACCGGGAAGATCAGTATGACCGAAGGTGTTCGCGGGGGTATCAGCTACGACGATTCTGTCGAGATCAGCAAGCTGCTTGATAAGGGCGGGATAGACGCCATCGTGTGCAGCGGCGGCACCAGCACCATGAACCCGATGATTATGTTCCGCGGCGACAATATGCTCCAGCCGATGCTGGACAACGAAAAGAGCTGGATCATGAGGTCGATCCTTCGCCTCGCAGGAAAAAGCCTGTTCCGCGACTACCCTTATGAAGACCTGTATTTTCTCGATCAAGCCAAGCGTATCCGCGAGGCGGTGCAATGTCAGACGATCTATATCGGGGGCGCCAACGGCAACGATAATTTCGCGGAGCTTATGCAGGCCGGCTTTGACTTTGTGCAGATCGGCCGCAGCCTGTTGAGCGACCCGGATCTCCCCAACCGCAGCGCCGCCGACATCGGCTACCGCAGTCGCTGCCTTCACTGCAATGAATGTGTGGGGACAATAGAAAGCCCCCAAGGCATTCATTGCACTCGCTTCAGCCTATGATTCCCGGCGGTTCGCCAAAGCAGCGACGATGAACAACGGCACAGCAAACATCGGCAGACACCCGGGAATATAGAAACCGTAAACGATAAAGGCTTCCAAACCCGTTTCAGGCACAATCAGGCGCTTTTGCACAAACAAGGCGTTGATGATGGGGCCGATGATATTGGCGTAGCAACCCAGGATCAGCGCCCAGCGGCCGACGCTGACCATTTTTCCCACGCGATAGATAGCTGGCCATGCGGCGGCGATGGCGATCACGGCAATACCGTTCACCAAGCCTTCCATATGCGCAAACCGCCAGCTTGCATAGAGCGGCGTGTCGTTGGGTCCTGTCGCGGCGGCGACGGAAAAGCCGATCCCCGATAGCAAACCGAGAAAAAGAATGATCAGGCCGTGGCAAACCAGCGCCTGCTGTTGTGCTGTCGATTCCTGTTTCACAGACATAATGTCCCCTTTTTATTGTTATATCCGGTAGCTCTGAACACCGCTGTGAGGCGTATACCGCAGAGTTCAGCAGGCGAGATTATGGCGGTTAATGATGGTTCACCACAAGACGCAGCTCCCCAGCAAAATCTGTCCGGCCTGCCAGCGCCCATTTAACTGGCGGCGGAAATGGAAGCACCAATGGGATGAAATCCGTTACTGCTCACAGCGCTGCCGACAAGCGCGGCGAGTTCACTCGGAAAAGTAGACGTCGAGACGAAATGTCAGACTTGCTTCCGCGTCCCAGCCATCCTCCCGCGCAAAATAGCTTTCCGGACTGACCGTCAGAAATACCCAGTCTTCGTGTATTCGCTTTCGGTAGTTAATGCCGACAAAATAAGCCGTGAGGCGCGCGTCGTTCTCTGTGTTGAATAGCACACCGCCGCGGTATTCGATCGATGTGCGGTCGGTTAAATCCGTACTGAGTGCGAGCATCTGCAAATGGTCCCAGTAGTCTTTATTGTCTTCAAACTCCAGAACGGTGAAATACCTGAGCTGACTCGCGCCCCATAGCGGTCGGCGCATATCGTACTCCGAGGTCGCCCCCCAACCGCGATCGCGATACCACCAGAACTCCTGCTGAAACTCTCGTCGCCACAAGCCCCAATCGTTAAATGGGCGCCGCAACCGCGTCCTGGCAAAGGGCACCAACGGCGCGCGTACGCGTATCCCGATTCGGTTACTTCGCTTCCATTTGTGCCATTCGGAATCGGGCGTAAATTCGAGACCGGCGACCGATTCCTCCCGGCGAATCCGTTCATCTGTTGAATTGCTACGCGTACGGTCTTCAAGATTGGAATCATTATCGGCGTCACTGTTAAAAAACAGTTTTGCCTTTTTTTCGGTGTTTGGCAGGTCAAACTTGGCTTTTATTCGGGCATCCGTACCCAATTCACCCTGCTCCTCCACGGTCTCCCGCAACTGGATCCGGATATAGCTTTCGTTCACATAATCGTTTGGGGGCGCCTGACTGCTGAAATAGCGATCCATGGTTTCAGCGAAGCTGACCCAACGGGCAGACCAAATATCGCGGGTCTCCTCAGCCGTACTCACTGAGCGGGACAAAAACCCATCCTGCGAATCATCCGCAATCGCGTCTTCCGCCAACACAACGGGACTGATGGCCGACAGCAACGCAACAACAGTAATGGATATTCGGCAACGAAATATAAGCCTGTCCCCTTTAGGAGGTCTTTACAGGAAACTATATAGGCTCAGCGCGTATTCGCCAGAGAGCGGGCAAAAAAAAGGCACCCTATATTGGGTGCCTTGGCGGTTCAACTCGTCTGATCAGCCGTCTTTCAACGCTTCCTGACGAGCCAGCTCACGGTCCATGAACTGTATCCACTGTGCGGCGTAGTCCTTGGACTTTTCATCCTTCATCGCAGCCTTGAAGGCCTTTCTCGCTCCATCGTAGTTCTGGAGGTTGAAACGGGCCATGCCCAGTACCAGATAGGCCGTATCAGGACGCTTCAGATCCCCTTTCTTGAATGCGTTTTCGATAGCCTGTGCAGACTTCTCAAACTCATCGTTATCCAGGTAGATGCTGCCCAAACGTGCCCAGAGCTCGCCCTTATCAGACTTGGCTGCGGCCTTTTCCATTTCAGGAATCGCACGTTTGACTTCCTGAGCCTGGCGCCATGCGTTACCCAGCAGCTCCAGGTTTTTGGACGTCGACGGAATCGCGCCAGCTTTAATACCTTTATCCAGAACTTTGGCTGCCTTGTAAGGCACTTCCTGAGACAGGAACAGGTAAGCCATATTGATCAGCTCTTTGTCCTTCTCAAGCATGCCTTGCTCGTAGGCGGCTTCCATTGTGGCAGTGGCTGCGAGTTCACGTTTCTGCTCGTTGTACATAGCAGACAGCTGTAACCAATAAGCCTTCTTCTGGTAGTGCTTCAGCGTCTCTTCGAGAATATCCACCACCTTGTTGATGTTGTTTTTCTCGTAGTACAGGTAACGCTGCAGCCCCCACCATTGCTCTTTGGGGACTTTGCCACGCGATTGGTAATCATCGATAGCAACTTCGATGTACTTCAGCGCACGATCAAGATCCTTAAGCTGGTAATAGCCCTGTGCCAACAGTGCATAGGCGCCAGCACCCGGCTCTTCCTGCAGCGCATCCTTCGCTTTAAACCACTCCAACAGCACTTTAACGCCGTTTTTGTAGTCTTCTTTAACGAAGTAAAGCTGTGCAATGGTGTACTTGGTATTCAGTTCCATTGCTTCAGGAATGTCCGGCTGCTTAACCACGTTGCGGTAAGCGTCCAGTGCCTGATCGTACTTCTCTTGCGTGAAGTAGATGAAGGCATACATGTTGTACAGGTTGGCCAACTCATAGCTGTTGAGCGAACCACGACCTTCTTTGTCGCGCAGGTCGTTCAGCAGGCGAATAGCTTCGCTGTAGCGCTTCTCGTCTGCAGCAACTTGAGCTTCGTTCAGCTTTTCGAAGATCTTGGCTCGAATCGCCGGCGTGCGACGCGTGCTGCGCTTGGGTTTGTCTTCCTGCGCGTGGGCGGCACTGATGCCGTCCATCTGCAGAGCTGGCGCCAGCAGATTACTGGCGACCGGCGCCGCCAGCATTGCGGCAACACCCAGACTGAAGGAGCATGCCAGATTGACCAGCACCGGGCGCACGGACTTCGTGCTCACGTGAGAATCAGTCATCATTTCTCCAACTCATAGGTGAAGCGGTTCTGAATCCCCGGTACTTCAATGGGCTCACCATCCACAACACGAGGTTTGTACTTAAACTTCTCGGCTGCTTTGATGGAGGCACGCTCGAAGTAACCCGGGGGGCTACAATCCACCGGCGCGATATCGCGAGTGGTACCGGCTTTGGTTACGGTGTACTCAACCGTACAGTAACCTTCGACACCACGGCTCTGTGCACGACGCGGATAAATGGGGGCAACCTTAACGATTGGCAGATATTCACCGTCGGACGCTGACAGACCGCCTGCAGTATTGGTCATCTGCAGGGACTGTTGAGGGGCCATGTTCACCACCTCCATGTCCGGGTTTACATCTTCCATCTCCGGCTGTTCCATATCCGGCGGCGGCTCTTCAGGCTGCTGCGGCTTGTCCGGCTTGCTGTCTTTTCTGGTTTCGATCTTAGTGTCCGGCATCTGAATATCGGCCAGCTTAGTACGCGGTTTTTCATCCAGCGTCTTGTCAGCTGTCTCGATCAGATAAGGCATGATGATGAACAGCGCTGCTGTCACCAAAAATGCCAGTCCGGCACCGATCAGAATGCGAATGCTCTTCATAATCGATCAGCTGTCTTCAGTGGCCAATGAAACATCGTATACGCCTGCCGCACGGCTGGCGTCGATAACCGCAGTAACCGTCTCAGTATTCGAGGCTTTATCCGCCTGAATAACAACAGCTCCTTTTGGGTTTTCAGCGTGCATACGCTCAACAACCGAACGCACTGCGCGCTTGTCTACCCGGCGCTTATCAATCCAGATTTCGTTGGTACCGGTCACAGCAATCAGAATGTTGACATTCTCTTTCTTGCTCGACGTTGAAGCATCGGGGCGGTTTACCTCGACACCCGCTTCTTTAATGAACGACGCTGTCACGATGAAGAAGATCAACATGATGAAGACCACGTCGAGCATCGGCGTCAGGTCGATTTCTGAGGAATTCTCCTCTGCACCTGCTTTGCTATGCTTTCTCATAACTGTTCTCTTAATGATCTGTTGTCAGATGGTCTTCCAAAAGCTCATTCTCGCGCTCAGCAATACTCTTGATGTAGGTATTGATGAAAACACCGGAGAGCGCCGCAACCATCCCCGCCATAGTCGGGATGGTTGCTTTTGAAACACCGCCAGCCATCGATTTGGCATCGCCACCACCTGTTACCGCCATGATGTTGAACACTTCAATCATCCCGGTAACCGTGCCGAGCAGACCCAATAGCGGACACAGTGCCACCATGGTCTGAATCATTGGCAGGCTCGCGTTGATCTTGATGGAAACTTCCGAGATCAATTTTTCGCGAATCTGCTTGGCATTCCAGGAATTTCGCTCAGAGCGAGCTTCCCAGGTGTTAATGGCGTTGCCGACGTCTTTCGACAGCCCGAACTTGTAATACCAAACCCGTTCAATAGCGAGAGTCCACATGACGAAGGTCAGGGCGGCGATGGCCCAAAGTACATCGCCCCCAGACTCCATGAATCGTCTTATGATCTCGATCCATTCATTCAGTTGGTACATCGCTTAGTTACCCCGCGCGCCCTTCTGTGTGTTCGGCAATGATGCCGGTCGACTGCTCATCGAGCACGTGCAGAATTTTCTTGGCGCGACCGCTGACGAAGGTGTGCAGCAGTACAGTCGGGATAGCGACAATCAGACCCAGTACAGTAGTTACCAGTGCACCAGAGATACCACCCGCCATCGCTTTCGGGTCACCCGCACCGAAGATGGTGATCGCCTGGAAGGTAATGATCATACCGGTTACGGTACCCAGCAGACCCAGCAGCGGTGCAACCGCAGCAATGATCTTCAGCAGGTTCAGCGAGCGCTCAAGGCGAGGTGTCTCTTTCAGAATCGCCTCAGACAATTTCAGCTCGAGGGTTTCAGCATCCATATTTGGATTCTGCTCGTGCACTTTCAGTACGCGACCCAGGCTGTTGTTGTCGTTTGCCGTGCTGCTCTTCAGCTGTGCGCCCACTTTCATGTCCTCGATAGACAGAACGACCAGACGCCACAGAGCAATCAGCAATGCCAGAACACCGACGGCCGTGATGACGTAGCCAACAACACCACCTTGGTGCCAGCGTTCAGTCAGCGTCGGGCTGTCAATCAGTGCAGCCAGGTAAGAACCACCCGTCGGACCCGTGGGGTCAACACCGAAGGGGGTTACGCCAGAGCTGGCAGACGCCAGATCGCTTGCCCAGCTGTTGTACGCACCGCTTGGCTGACGAGACAGAACCGCAACGGTGCCATTCTCGGGGATGTACTGCAGGTAATCGCCGTCGCTGTTAACCAGGTTGAAAGTACCCACACGAACGACGTCTTGCTGGGTCTTTTCGCCACCAGCAGTAGTCACTTCGGTGTTGAACTTAACAACACGGCCAGATTCAGTCATTTCGCGCTGAAGTTCGAACCAAATACGCTCGATTTCTTCGATGCTCGGCAGATCTTCGGCACCCGCCATTTTCTCGATCAGCTCGTCTACGAACTGCTCGCGATTGGGGTACTGAACACTAACGATAGACGTTTGGAAGTTAGAGCGCATGTCGCCAGCGGTTGAGGTCAGGTGACCAAACAGCTCGGTCAGGGTACCCAGACGCTCTTTCAACTGACGCTGTTTCTCGGTCAGAACAGTTTCGTTCTCTTCGAAAGTGTCCTCCAGTCTGGAAGAACGCTTCTCTTCAGATTCCAGCGTCTTGTTGGCCTCGTCGAGCATTTTCTTCTGCTCGTAGCGGGCATTGATGAAGCGCTGCTCACGGGCCTTCTGCTCACGTGCATCGCTCGCACCGCCCTGTTTGACCATTTGCAGCAGTTCGTCCAGCGACTTGGCTTCTTGAGCCATCACTGGGCTAGTGGCAAAAGCAATTGTGCCGCCAATTGCCAGTACGGCGGCTTTCAACAGATTACGTTTCATTATTTAGCAGCCTCCGGAGCCGGAATCGGGAGTTTCATGATGTCGATAGACGCTTGCTTACGGGCAATACGCAGACCTTTCTGGATTGCACCGCGGTAATCACCCGCGTCCAGCTCAACCCATGCACCCTGAGTTTTATCCCAGGCACCTGAGTGCTCACCATCTGTTGTTTGGTACAACAGACCAATACGACCAATGCGCAGGAAGTTCACGTCGCGCTCTGCGCCGTTAACCGTTGCGACACCTTTATAGCTGTCGATTTTGCGGCCATATTCATTTTCGATTTTGTAGGCTTCCAGCACTTGGCGGAATTTCTCCGCGATGCTGATATCTGAGCGGTCCATGCTGCTGCGCAGGAATTCAACGCGCTCTTTGCGCTCGTCGATGTGGAAGGGCACGTCCAGATCAACAAACTGCTCCAGGCCATCGATCATGCGGATCAGCAGCGGAGTAATTTGGCGCTGGATAACGGTGGCTTCATCAACCGCCTTTTCCAAACTGGCGATACGACGCAGCTGACCAGCAATCTGCTTCTCAAGGCGAGCGTTGTAGACGCGAAGACCATCAACCTGCTTCATCACAGTTTTGTAGTCTTGCAGCAAGTCGCCCGTTTCCGCAGCCAGGCGGTCGATGCGAACTTGTGACGCCTGTGCAGATTTGGTGCGCTGCTCGCCAACCTTGACGACTGCACTGACGGGAACAAGCGGCTTGGCAGGCTTAACCTGCTCAGCAGCGTCCTGTTCAGCGGAATACGCAGACGACGCCGCTAACACACTGGCTGTCGCAGCGACCGCCAGCGCGATTGATTTCAATCGATGCATTTTCATGGGAATTGCTTTTCCTATTTGGGACGTTTAGTGAAAGCAGAGCTTATTATCTATCTGTCAGCCGTACGTACGACCAGTCTCAAGACCGTGCTTTCATACAGCGGGACTTATTTTAATCACGGGCATTCTCAAGAATCAACGAGAAAGCTAAATGTTTCGTAATATAAAATTTAGGAAAAACAGGGGGGCAAAATTTGTTACTCCAATGTAGTTTATGGTAACAAATTGAAATATTTAGGTAACAAAAGGAGCGTAGTATATTCTGCCCCCCAGGTTACAAATCGAGCAATATTCAGCGACTCAACGTCTCGACAACAGCACGAAGGCATAGGCCGGCTGATCAGCCTCCTCCGGGTAACACTCTCGAGACACTTCTTCCCACTCGCCATCAATCGGCGGATAGAAGGCATCACCAGCGACCCTAACGGCCACTTCTGTCAGATAAATCCGCTCCACGATCGCCATACTCTGGCGGTAAAGCGTCTCTCCGCCGATCACAAACACCTCGTCAACACCATCGCGCCGAGCAATGGATTTGGCGGCGTCGAGCGCCGCCTCAAGACTGGCGACAAGCTCCGCCCCATCTGCGCGAAAATCAGACTGTGACGACACCACGATATTGCTGCGCCCCGGCAGCGGACGACCGATAGACTCCCAAGTCTTGCGCCCCATGATGATCGGCTTGCCCATGGTCAACGCCTTGAAATGCTTCAAGTCGGCCGACAGACGCCACGGCAGGGTGTTTTCGACGCCGATAACACGGTCATCGGCCATCGCAACGATATGGGCAACAGCAATACTCACAACAATCTCCTAAACCGCGATGGGGGCCTTGATTCCCGGCTGAGGGGAATAGCCCTCAAATTCGAAGTCATCAAACTCGTACTCAAAAATCGACGCGGGCTTGCGATGGATAATCAGCTTGGGCAGCTCTCCCGGTTCTCTCCGCAACTGCTCCTCGACAATCTCGTCAGTAAGATGGTTGTGATAGAGGTGGCAGTCGCCAAAGGTGTGCACAAAATCGCCTACCCCCAGATCACACTGCTGAGCAATCATATGTGTCAGCAAGGAATAGCTGGCGATATTGAAGGGTACTCCCAAGAACAGATCAGCACTGCGCTGATAGAGCTGACACGATAATTTGCCGTCGGCGACGTAGAACTGGAACAGAGTGTGACACGGCGGCAATGCCGCTCGCCCGCGGCGCACATTTTCGTGAGGACTCAGCGATTCATCCGGCAGATCAGCAGGGTTCCAGGCATTCACCAGCAAGCGCCGCGAATTGGGCTTATTGCGAATCATGTCCACCACTTCACTGATCTGATCAATGGTTGAACCATCCGGACAGGCCCAGCTCCGCCATTGCTTGCCGTAGATCGGCCCGAGATCACCATTGTCCAAGGCCCACTCGTCCCAGATGCTGACACCCCGATCACGCAGCCAGTGGTTGTCGCAACTGCCATTGAGGAACCAGATCAGCTCGTAAATCACGCTGCGCAGGTGCACTTTCTTCGTTGTCAGCAGAGGAAACCCCTTTGACAAATCAAAGCGCAGTTGGCGCCCGAACACCGACCGGGTGCCCACGCCTGTGCGATCACCTTTATCGACACCGTTGTCGCGCACATCGCGCATTAAGTCGAGATATTGCTGCATCTTATTTCCCCTGAGCCGCAGCCCGGCGGTAGGCATAAACGAAAATTCCTGCGCCGAGTAGAATCATCGGCAGCGACAGCAGCTGCCCGCGAGTCATCCAGCCCAATGCATCGAAACCGATGTGACTGTCCGGCTCGCGCACAAACTCTACAATAAAGCGGAAGCAGCCATAGCAGAACAGGAACAACGCTCCAGGCGCCAACGCAGGACGCTGACGACGGGTATAAAAGAAGAGAATTAAAAACAGCAACACACCTTCCAAGGCGAACTGGTAGAGCTGCGAGGGATGACGCGGCAGCTGAGAGGGGTCATTAGGAAAAATCATGCCGAACATGCTGTCCGTCTGCCTACCCCACAATTCCTGACCGATAAAGTTGCCGAGTCGCCCGAGCCCTAGGCCGATGGGGGCCAGCGGCGCAATGAAATCCCACAGCGCAAACACCGATACGTTGATACGTCGAGCATAGACCGCAATCGCAACGACCACGCCCAGCAGGCCGCCGTGAAATGCCATTCCACCTTCCCATACCCGCAACAGCCACAGGGGGTCACTGAGGAACTGTTCGAAATTGTAGAACAGCACATACCCCATGCGGCCACCAAGAATAACCCCCAGCGCACCGTAAAAAATCAGGTCCTCTAGCTGCTCTTCTTTTATCGGACTCCAAGGCTGGGCACAGCGTTTTTTGCCCAAGTACCAAGCGGCGGCAAAGCCAAACAGATACATCAGGCCGTACCAGTGAATCGCCAGCGGCCCGAGCTGGACCGCAACAGGATCGATATTCGGGTGAACCAACATGCCTATAAGGCTCCGTAAATAAAGTGACTGCCGATCGCAAACAAAAACAGCGCGAAACATTGCTTAAGTCGATCGGCGGGTAAGCGCTGCGCAAGATTAGCGCCGATACGCGCAACCGGCGTGCTGCAGAGAATAATGGCCAGCAGCGCGGGCCAATACACAAAGCCTGTGCTCCAGGCAGGCAAATCTGGATGACCAAAGCCTGCCACCATATTGCTGAGCGCACCGACAATCGCAATGGGCAAACCGCAAGCCGCCGCTGTCGCGACTGCGCGTTGCATTCGCACCTGGCACCAGCTTAGATACGGCACGGTCAACGAGCCGCCGCCAATTCCAAACATGGCCGACAGAAAACCGATTCCGCCCCCTGCCACAAATACCGCCGGGCGGGAGGGCAGACTGCGCCCGGGGGAGGGTTTCAGGCCCAGCATCATCTGCACAGAAATCAGCAATGCAAAAATGCCAAATACCAGCTTCAGTCGCTCACCTGGCAGCGCCGCTGCCAGCGCCACCCCACCTACAACCCCCAGGGCGATGCCGGGCGCCAACAAACGCCACACCGGCCAGTCAACATTCCCGTGGGCGTGATGCGCACGCACCGAACTGATTGAGGTAAACACGATGGTTGCCAGCGACGTTCCCACTGCCAACTGCACGGCGACCAGCGAAGACACGCCCTGCAGTGCAAAACAGTAAATCAGGGCAGGCACAATCACCAGACCCCCACCCACACCAAACAGGCCTGCGGCAAAACCCGCCAGCACGCCTACCAGGAGATAGATCAGGATAATGGTCACGCGCGCCCCCAAGAACAAAGCTGCTATTATGGCAGCCGAAATTTTCAAAGCCAGCCAAAAAAGTAACCGCATGTGCCTGATTCTTTTATCTTGGCAGGAGTCCGCGCAACGCCCACTGGTGGTCGCTGCCAACCGCGATGAATTTTTTCAACGCCCAACCGAGGCGGCCCACTTCTGGCCGGATCAACCCGACGTCCTAGCTGGTCGCGACGGCGAGTACGGTGGCAGCTGGCTCGGTCTCAGCCGCAGCGGTCGCTTTGCCGCCATCACCAATCTCCGGGAAGCGAGTGGCGGCGAACGCAGCCGTGGCGAGCTGGTTCGCGATTTCCTGAGCAGTTCGACATCCTGCGACTATTTTTTCGAGAGCGTAGAAGCGAACAAAGCGGCTTACCGCCCCTTCAACATGATTGCCTTTGACGGCCAACAGCTCGCTATCAGCCATAGCCTGCAAAGCGGCTGGCAGGCGCTGCCCCCCGGCCTGCACTGTGTGGGCAATATTCCATTTGGGGAGCACAACGCAAAGATCAACAAAGCCCTGAGCGACTTCGAAGGCAGAATGAGCAAGGATAGCGCTGCCGCGCTGCTGGCATTAATGCAGGACGACACCGAGAGTGAGAGCAGCCCCGAACCGCTGCAACGCGCCCTGTCCTGTCGCTTTGTACGCAGCGACGTTTACGGTACCCGCTCCAGCAGCGCGCTCATGCTTGACGACAAGTATCGCTGGGATTTTTGGGAGCAAAACTTTGACGCCAGGCAACGCGCAAGTGCGCTTCAGCACTTTCAGCTTCAGGGGTCGGTAAAACGCTGATTATTGACTGGGCGGCGCCAGCTTTTCCATGCCGAAATCCACCAATGCAGCCCTGACCATCAGCTTAACTTCATCGGCGGTGTCAGACTTCATCACGCGCTCCAGCAAGTCGCCAAGCTCGCTGTACCGAGCCCCGCGAACCACTGCTTTGACTTTCAACAGGCTGCTGTCATTCATCGACAACATGTCATAACCCATCGCCATCAACAACAGCACCGCGCCAGGGTCCCCCGCGAGCTCACCACAGATGCCGACCGGCTTGCCCTCGGCATGCGCAGCCCTCACAACCGTCAGCAGACACTCCATCACCGCAGGGTGGTAGGCGTGATAGAGGTCCGCCACGCGGGTATTGTTGCGATCCACCGCCAGCAAGTACTGTGTCAGATCATTGGAACCCACCGAGAGAAAATCAACACGGCGCGCCAGCTGCTGCGCCTGATAGACCGCCGCAGGCACTTCAACCATCACACCGATCGGCGGCATACTCAAATCCCAGCCGTCTTCCAACAGCTCATTGTAGGCCCGCCTGATCAACTCCAGCGCCTCGTCCAGCTCCTGCACATTGCTGATCATCGGCAGCATGATGCGAAGATTATCCAGCCCCTCACTGGCTTTCAGCATCGCCCGAACCTGCACCAGAAAAATCTCCGGATGATCCAGCGTGACGCGAATGCCGCGCCAGCCCAAGAAGGGGTTTTCTTCTTCAATTGGGAAATAGGGCAGCGCCTTATCGCCACCGACATCCAAGGTACGCATCGTCACCGGCAAAGGCGCAAAAGCAAGTAGCTGCTCGCGGTATATGACCCGCTGCTCTTCCTCACTGGGAAAACGCTCGCGCAGCAGAAAAGGAATCTCGGTCCGGTACAGCCCGACACCTTCTGCGCCCCGGTCCAGAGAGCGCACCACATCAGCCATCAGGCCGGTATTCACCCACAGTGGCATTCGGTGGCCGTCCAGCGTCTCACTGGGCAGGTCACGCAACGCCTCCAGCCCCTGATTGAGGGCGATATCCTCGTCAGACAATACCCTGAAGTGCTCATACACCTCCGCCGTCGGGTTGTAGTGCACCAAGCCACTGTAACCATCGACAATCAGGCTGGCGTGCTCAATCTGGGTATAGGGAAGATCACTCGCCCCCATCACGGTGGGAATGCCCATTGCCCGCGCTAGAATCGCCACGTGAGAATTACTGGAGCCGCGCACCGACACCATGCCCACCAGATGCTCCCTCGGCACCTCGCCCAGCATCGACGCCGTCAGCTCTTCGCCGACCAGAATCGTGTCGGGCGGATATTCGGTATCCCGCTCATTGCTGGCCTGCAAATAGCCCAGCACACGGCGCCCCAAATCTTTGATGTCGGTCGCGCGGTCGCGGAAGTAGGCATCTTCCATGGTTTCGAAGGCATTGGCATGGCCGTTGACGACTTGAGCCAGCGCGCCCTGCGCCCACTCGCCTTCGCGGATCTTGTCGACAATCTCCGACAGCCAGGCGCTATCATCAAGGATGCGCAGATAGACATCGAACAAGGCCAGCTCTTCGGATGAGAGCTGGCCCTTAAGTTTCTCGCCGAGTTGGCGAATATCTTCACGCACCGCATCCAGTGCCTGCTGGAAGGCCTTAATCTCTGCATCGGGCTCGTCCGTGCGGCGACGCGGTACGGAATTGAGATCGGCACTGGGCACGACAATCACCGCCCGCCCGATAGCGACCCCAGGTGCCCCGGCAATCCCCTTGAAAACAGCCGACGCAGCAACAGAATCCGCTTTTTGGCTGATCGAGCCGGTGGCTCTCGCATGAGCAATAACGCCCGCTAATTGCGCCGCCGCCGTAACCAGGAAGGCCTCTTCGTCTTCGTCAAAACGGCGACTGTCCTTCTGCTGTACAACCAACACGCCCAAGACTTCACGCTGGTGAATAATCGGCGCACCGAGGAAAGAGTGGTAGTGCTCCTCGCCGATGCCCGGCAAGAACAGAAAGTTAGGATGCTTTTCCGCGTGATCCAGGTTCAGCGGCTCTTCGCGACGTGCCACCTGACCAACCAGACCCTCATCCGGGCTGAGGCTGATCTTACCGATCAATTCAGGGTTCAGACCCTGGTTGGCGGCGAACACCAGCCGGCCTGTTTCCGGGTTACGCAGGTAGACGGTACACACCTCGGTGCCCATTACTTCGGCAACACGCTGAACAATAATCTCCAGCGTCGTCTGCAGGTCGCCAGCGGTATTGACCGACTGAACGATGCCCCTCAGCGCCGACAGCATCATCGCAGAGCACCACGCTGCGCATCACGCAGCAATCTGACATGTCGGGGAGAAAGCTCCTTCATTGCCCGCCGGTACACCTCTCGCTTGAAAGCAACAACCTGACCGAGCGGGTACCAGTAGCTGACCCACTGCCAGTAATCGAATTCGGGCTTGCGACCGCAGTTAAAGCGAATATTGGCTTCATCGCCGTGCAGGCGCAGCAAAAACCATTTCTGTTTCTGGCCGATACACAGCGGCTTATTATCGCGGCGCACCAGACGCTTGGGAAGGCGGTAGCGCAGCCAGCCACGCGTGCAAGCCAGCACCTCAACATCGTCTTCGCGCAAGCCGACCTCTTCATACAATTCCCGATACAGCGCCTGCTCCGGCGTCTCGCCGTCGTTGATGCCGCCCTGAGGGAACTGCCAGGCACTTTGACCAACCCGGCGCGCCCACAACACTTGGCCGTGCTCATTGGCAATCACGATGCCAACATTGGGACGAAAGCCATCCGAATCAATCACATGCTCACCTGTTTGTATCTTTTTTCTAGTTCGATCTATTGTTCCATAAATCGGCGGGACTGGGAATTCGCCACCACCTCACAAGGGCAGGTGCAAAAGCCCATAGCAGCCGTTATGCTTGCCAGCCTGCAACAGGAGACTGCGATGACACTGGCTATATTTGACCTTGATAATACCTTGCTCGGTGGCGACAGTGATCACGCCTGGGGGGAATTTCTGGTAGATCGCCAATGGGTGGATGCCGAGGAGCATCGCCAGCGCAATGATGAATTTTATCGCCAGTACCAGCAGGGCGGCCTGGATATAGACGCCTACCTTCGCTTTGCACTCGGTCCCATCGCCGGTCACCGCGTCGAAGAACTGCAGCCCCTGCACAACGATTTTATGGCGAATTATATCGCCCCCATGCGATTACCGAAGGCAGAACAACTGATCGAACATCACCGTGCGCAGGGCGATACGCTGATGATCATTACGGCTACCAATCGCTTCGTCACCGAGCCGATCGCGCGAGCGATGGGCATTCAGATCATGCTGGCCAGCGAGGCCGAAGTTGTCGACGGGCGCTACACCGGTAATAGTGAGGATATCCCCTGTTTCCAGGGCGGGAAAGTCATACGCCTGCAGCGCTGGCTGCGTGAAAATGGCGAGACATTGGCGGGCAGCTACTTTTATAGCGATTCACACAATGATTTGCCGCTACTTGAGCAGGTCGATCACCCGGTTGCGGTAGACCCCGATGATCGCCTTCGCGAAGCCGCTAACCGCGCAGGCTGGCCAATTATCAGCCTGCGCTAAGGGGTTTACTCACACTGGGCATCGTAGTCTTCGGCGCTCAGCAGATTCTCCAGCTCGCTAACATCGCTGGGCTGAAGACGGAAGAACCAACCATCGCTGTAGGGATATTCGTTAACGGTTTCGGGGCTTTCTTCCAAGGCGTCATTCACGGCAATTACCTCACCGGCGATGGGCGCGTAGATATCTGACGCCGCCTTCACCGACTCAACGACGGCCGCTTCTTCACCCGCGCCGTACTCGGAACCCACTTCCGGCAGTTCTACAAACACCACATCACCGAGCGAATTCTGAGCATGATCCGTAATGCCCACGGTGACCGTGCCATCTTCTTCCAGGCGCGCCCATTCGTGGCTGCTGGCATATTTCAATTCGCTGGGGGTATTGCTCATGGAGCGCTCCTACCAAAAAAGGGGGAATTTGCGCGCATTTTAACGCCGTAGTCGGCAAATACAAAGGGGATCAATGCAAACGACTGGCGCGAATACTCAGCATCACAGGCACCAGCCCAGCCAGCACCAAGGCCAATGACGGTAACGCAGCCATCTCCCACTGCCCTTCCGCCGTCATTTCGAAAATGCGTACGGCCAGCGTGTCCCAGCCAAAGGGGCGCAATAGCAGTGTTGCCGGCATCTCTTTCATTACATCAACAAACACCAGCACCAGCGCGGTAAACACACCCGGCCGCAACATCGGCAAGTACACCTCACGCAACACTCGCCAATTTCCCGCGCCGAGAGTTCGCGCCGCCTCGGGCAAACTGGGCCGCACCCGCTCCAGAGCCGACTCCAGCGGACCGCTGGCCACCGCCAGAAAACGAATCCAGTACGCGGCAAGCAGAGTCAGCACCGACCCCAGCAGCAGCGGCTGTGGATCAAAACCCAGACTCCGCTGCAAAGGCGCCAAGGCATTGTGTTCAATCCAGGTGAAGGACATCATGATTCCCACCGCCAGCACGGACCCCGGCAGGGCGTAACCCAGTTGTGCCGCGGCATAGATATTACCGCCCCGCAGCGAGCTGAAGCGTCGACAGAAGGCAAGAATCAGCGCCAGCGCGACGGTCAGCCCCGCGGCCATCCCCGCCAACCAGAGCGAATGCCCCAGCAGATCAAAGAAACGGGCGTTGAGTTGCTCAGCCCCCTCACCGACAGCCCACAGCAGCAATTGCACCATCGGCAAGACAAACGCCAACAACAACACCAGCGAACAGTAAGTAAACAGGCAAGCGCCAAGCAGAGGCGATGCCTGATAGCGTTGACGATGTTGTAATCTGCCGCCCTGCACAAACCGGCTGCGCCCACGCGACTGCCGCTCGGCAAACAGCGTCAGCGCCACAAACAGCAATAACAGCGACGCCAGTTGCGCCGCTGCCTGCAGATTGAAAAAGCCAAACCAGGACTTATAGATCGCCGTCGTGAAGGTATCGAAGTTGAAAACGGCGACCGTACCGAAATCGGCCAGGGTTTCCATCAGCGCCAGGGCGATCCCGGCGGCGATCGCTGGGCGCGCCATAGGCAGCGCCACTCGCAGAAAGGCCTGTCGGCCGGTACAACCCAGCACGCGAGCCACTTCCAAGGTTTCGGTGCTCTGCGACAGAAAAGCACTCCGCGCCAGCATGTACACATAGGGGTAAAGCACCAGGCCAAACACCACAATCACACTGGCCGTGCTGCGCACATCCACCCCCCAATGGGGACCGAGGATGCCGCGCAGATAGCCTTGCAAGGGGCCGCCGAAGTCAAACACGCCCAGCACCACAAACGCCATGACATAGGCGGGCACAGCCAGTGGCAACATCAGCAACCACTCAAACCAGCCGCGCCCAGGAAAGTCGCACATGGCAGTGCACCAGGCCAGACTGACCCCCAGCACCGTGACCAGCAGGCCAACCCCCACCATCAGTATCACGGTATTCAGCAGCAGTTGCGCCAACTGGGTGTCAGCCAGATGCTGCCAGACATCTCCCTCCGGGCTTGCCCAGCTGCTCAGCAGCACCAGTACCGGCACCAACACAGCGGCCACCAGCAGCAAACCCGCCGCACGGAGTAACAGCAGCGCCGACGGCCGCCGACTCAGACGCACACCAGCCGTCGGAGCGACGGCAGCCTCACTCACCCTAGCGGTATCCGGCGCGATCCATCAGGCGAATCGCCTCAGCCTGAAGACGTCCCGCCTCAACCACAGGCACATCGTCACCTTTGAATGGGCCCCAGTGTTTCAGCAGCTCCGAAGGCTGCGTATCAGGGTTTACCGGAAACTCCTGGTTGAGCTGCGCAAAGGCCTGCTGGGCCTCCGGGCCGGACAGCCACTCCAACAGCTGCTTGGCCAGATCCGGCTGTTTGCTGGCAAGGGTGACACCGGCACCGGAAATGTTCACATGCACACCGCGGTTCAATGGCGCCTCTCCACTTTGGTTTGCCCAGAACAGCTCTACCGGTAGCTCAGGATTATCTTTCTGCATCCGCGCCAGATAATAAGTATTCACCAGACCGACATCACACTGCCCGGCCGCAATAGCTTCTATCACTTTGTTATCACTGGAGAACGGCGGAACAGCAAGGTTATCGACCCAGCTCTTCACAATCTGACTGGCCTTTTCCTCGCCGTTTGCCACCATCATGGTCGCTACCAGCGACTGGTTATAGACCTTTTTGGAGGTACGCAGGCACAAGCGACCAGACCAGACCGGGTCGGCCAACTGCTCGTAACTGCTCAGCTCTGCGGGATCGACGCGCTCGGTGGAATAAACAATGGTGCGAGCCCGGATCGACAGACCAAACCAGCGCTCCTCGGGATCGTGCAGCGAGGTCGGCACATTGGCTTTAAGCACCTCAGATTCAATCGGCTGCAAAAGATCCATCTGCGCCGCCTGCCACAAATTGCCCACATCCACAGTCAGCAGGATATCGGCGGGGGAGTTTTCGCCCTCGGCCTGCAGGCGTGCCAGCAACGGCCCCGCCGAATCGGTGACGTAGCGAATTTCTACGCCGGTTTCCTCACTAAAGGTGTCAAAAATCGGCTTGATCAGCTGCTCAATGCGGGAGCTGTAAACCACCAGTTGCGGACCGGCAGGCTCCTCCGTGCGGCTGCATGCAGCCACAGACAGCAGGGTGGTAATAATCAGCAGCAAACGAAGCTTCATCAGGTAACACCTATATGTAATTTGTAAGAGCGAACAGGCGGACAATGATAATTATTATCATTAAGTGGCTCAAGAGCCTGCTCGCAGAGATTGCTGCGCTAGCGCCCCAATCCCATCGCACGCGCGATGACTTGCCGCTTCAATGGCACAGCCTTATCCAGCCACCGCATCCCGACATTCCGCAGCATGCGCAGCGGTGCGGCATCACTCTCAAACAGATTCTGAAAACCCTGCATGGCGGCCATCATCGCGAGATTTTCTCCCTTGCGGCGACGCTGGTAGCGAGCCAGCACGCCACTGTCGGCAAGGCTCAAGCCCCGCGCCAGTGCGCGCTGACACTCTTGCGCCAGCACCTGCGCATCACCAAAGCCCAGATTGATACCCTGTCCTGCCAGCGGATGAATGGTGTGCGCGGCATCCCCCAGCAACACAATCCCCTGCCGGGAGTACTGCACTGCATGGCGCTGACGAAGCGGAAAACGCACTCGGCGACTGGTGGCAATCACCGCCCCCAGGCGGTACTCAAAATGCCGCGCCAGTGCCGCGTTGAACTCGCTGTCATCCATTGCCATCAATGTCTCGGCAAAGTCAGGGGTCGCCGACCACACAATTGAACTGTAGTGCTGGCTGCGATCGCGATCCGGCAAGGGCAAAAACGCCAGCGGCCCTTGAGGCAGAAAACGCTGCCAGGCGGTGGCCCGATGCGGTCTTTCCGTTTCCACCGTACAGACGATGGCATGATGGTGGTAATCCCACTCCCGAGTCTGAAAACCGCCCCACTGGCGCATCCTCGAATTTGCACCATCAGCCGCAACGATCAGCGGCGCACGCAGCACCCGACCATCTTCCAACTGCAACTCCCCGCCATCGCCCACGGCCTGCCAGGCGGCTACCGGCGTGTTGAACATCAAGCGTACGGACGTCTCCCTCAGCTTGTTGATCAGGGCAGCCGTGATCAACCGGTTCTCAACGATATGGCCCAGTGCCGACTGACCGACATCGTCGGCCGAAAAATGGATTTCACCGGTACCTTCCGCATCCCACACCTGCATATCGCGGTAGGCGCAGGCGCGGCGTTCGCTGATGGCTGACCACACACCAAGACGGTCAAGGAACGTCCGCGATGCCTCGGTGAGAGCACTGACACGGGCGTCATAGTCGAGCACGCTTTCATCCAGCGGCGGCCAGCCCTGGCGCTCAGGCTGGGCATCGATCACGGCAATCTTTAGCGGTGACTCGGCCATTGCCAGCGCAAACGCACCGCCCGCCAAACCGGCACCAACAACAATCAAATCGTATTTTTCAGCCGAGGCAGTCACCGTGGCAGCTCTCCATCACGCCCATTCATGACCCCCGCCGCACGGGCAGTGAAACGGGATTTTAGCGGCGGATGACTATCCAGCAGAGCCAGCCCCAAGTTGCGCGCCAGACTCAGTACCGGCTGGCGGTTACTGAACAGCCGCGTGACGCGATCGGAGAACAGCGTGGTCAGCAACTGATCGCCGTACTGCCCCCGAAGATAGCGCTGCAGAACGGCCAACTCTCCCGGCGACTCGCCGGTTTCAGCCGCTGCGCTGACCTCTCGCGCCAATGCATCGGCATCGCGCAGCGCCAGATTGTAGCCTTGACCGGCCACCGGGTGCAGCGCATGCGCCGCGTTGCCCATCACCACAACATGGCGACGCACCTGCTCCTCTGCCACGCTGAGCTGCAGGGGAAAACGTGCTCGCTGGCCGACTTTCAACAACCGACCCAGGCGGTAGCCGAACTGCTCTTGCAGGCGACGCAGAAACTCCTCGTCGCTCCAGTTCATCGCTGCGTCCGCATCGTCTTCCGGAAAGGTCCACACCAGCGCCGATCGCGATCGGCCCTCGTCATCGGGCAGCAGCGGCAACATTGCCATTGGCCCCTCTGCAGTAAAGCGCTCGTAAGCCATGCCGTCATGGGCACGCTCTGTTGCGATATTGGCGATTACCGCCGTCTGCGCGTACTCATCAACCTGCCGATGGATACCCAGACGGTCGCAAAGGCCCGAGGCCGCCCCATCAGCCACTACCAATAATTTGGCCGACAGCGACTCCACGGCATCTGCTCTCCGTACATCCAATGACGCCGCTCCGACGTTCAGGCTAACGGCCTCAACCGTGGCCGGAGAGATAAAATCCACGTTGGTATGACGACGCAGGTGATTCAGCAGAACATTGCCCAGCCAGGCATTTTCCACCACATAGCCCAGCGCCGGCCACTGCAGCTCCTCGCAGCGCATCATCGCACCGCCGAAATGACCGCGATCCGATACTTGAATCTGCGTGATATCCGCCACGTGGTCGCGCAGCGTTGGCCACAAGCCCAGCTCTTCATAGATACGCCGACTGCCATAAGACAGCGCGGTTGAACGGGCATCGAAACTCGGCCGATACGTCGGCCCCTCGGCATTCAGTGGCGGCAGCGGAAAGCTTTCCACCACCGCGACGTTCAGCTTGCCACGACTGTGGTGATGCAGGCACAAGGCCAGACTGGCCCCCACCATGCCACCTCCGGCAATCAACACATCGTAATCGGCACTCACCGACGCGCCTCCGCCATCAGTGCTTCGATGTCATCGGCGGCCTTTGGCACGCCACCGGTCAGAATTTCACAGCCGTCGCGGGTCACCACCACATCGTCTTCAATGCGAATGCCGATGCCACGCCAGCGCGCCTCGACATCACGATTATCCGGTGCGACATAAATGCCCGGCTCCACCGTCATGACCATGCCCTCTTCCAGCACTCGCCACTCACCGCCCACCTTGTAGTCACCGACGTCGTGAACATCCATCCCCAGCCAATGGCCCGCGCGGTGCATATAAAAAGGACGGTAGGCCTCCGCCTGAATCAGCGCATCGCGCTCACCCTGCAACAACCCCAGCTCCAGAAGCCCTTCGGTGATCACCCGCACCGTTTCCTCGTGGGGTTGATTCCAGTGATTGCCGGGACGCGTCGCTGCGATGGCAGCTTCCTGTGCCGCCAGCACAATGTCATACAGCGCCCGCTGTTCCGGGGAAAAGCGACCATTGGCCGGAAAGGTCCGGGTGATATCTGCGGCGTAGGCCTCAAACTCACAACCTGCGTCAATTAACACCAGGTCGCCATCGCGAATCGCACTGCTGTTTTCCACGTAGTGCAAGATGCAGCCGTTTTTACCGGCACCGACAATGCTGCTGTAAGCGGGAAAGCGTGCGCCCGCCATGGCGAACTCGTGCTGAATCTCTGCCTCGAGCTGATATTCGTAGACACCGGGCTGACAGAAGCGCATCGCACGGCAATGGGCCTCGGCAGAAATTTCGCCGGCCCGGCGCATAATGCGCAGCTCCGCGGCGCTTTTGTACAGACGCATATCATGCAGCAGGTGGTCCAGGTCGAGAAACTCTCCCGGCGGCTGCGCGCCGCTGCGCACCTTGGAGCGAATCACATTTACCCAGTGCATGACCTGCTGATCGAACTCGGTGTGGCGGCCCATGGCGTAATACACCCGCTGCCGCCCCTCAATCAGGCCGGGCAGAATGTCATCGATATCACCAATGGGGAAAGCGTCATCGGCACCGAACTCTTCACAGGCGCCTTCCGGCCCGGCGCGATAACCATTCCATAGCTCCATCGCGGGATCGCGCTCGCGGCAAAACAGGATGTATTCGCCCTGCTCTCGACCCGGCAGCAACACCAGTACCGCCTCGGGCTCGTCGAAGCCACTCAGGTAAAAAAAGTCGCTATCCTGACGAAAGGGGTATTCCGAGTCGCGACTTCGGGTTTGCAGGCTGGCCGACGGCACAATGGCAATACTGCCCGGCTCAAGCAAGGCCATCAGATTTTTGCGACGACGCGCGAATTCCTGTTTGCTGATCCCCATACCGCCTCTTCTCTCTGTTCGCTGCACTCTCCAGTGCGCTATGCCCGTCTCTATCTACGGCGAACGGGCGCTCTCTGATTGCGGCCTCAGTGCAAGCGTGCCGCTGAACCTTTTCCCGGCGCGTCGCGATTGCATTCAAGGAAAATGCTCATTGCCACCACACGCACATATTCGCTGATTTCCACCAGATCCTGCTCGCCCTCTTCATGTTCGGCCTCGTCGGCGGAAATCTGGGCAATGGCCGCCAAGTCACTCAGCGCCTCACGACTGTCTTCCGACAGGGCGTCAAAGTTCGCACCCTGACCCTTGCGCTGCTTACCGGCCATCGCAAATCCGGTCAGGAAACCTTGCACCCATTGGCCGAGGCTGACAATACGCTGACTGAGATCCAGCTCGTCGCCGGGCAACAACAATTGCAGGTCGAGATTTTCCGAACTGAGCGCCGCCAGCGCATTGCGATAAACATCAAACAAGGCATCGCCCTGCTCGGGGTTCGGCGTCTCAACATCCAGCAGTTCGCCACAGTGCTTCAACCAGGCTTCGCGCTCAACGCGACCGCCTATCGCCAAAAAGCCCACAGCGTAACCGTGCAGTTCAGCAGGCGGCTGCAACGCACCCATACTCAAAAACAGATTGGCTAACTCGTCGTGGTCGAGATTGTCTGACATTGCGCTCCCCGGCGTCATTTCAGGCAGGAAGCGCATGGTAGCGCCGATTGGGTCTAAAATCGAATAATGGAAAGCCCCTCAGCGTTGACCCGCCAACAAGCCGCAATCTACTATTGTGCGACCTTGCCCGGCGACGGAATGTAATAAGATGGACGATCGACAGCTACAATTGCTGGAACGAAAAGTCGATGAGCTGATCCAACTGTGCGAACAATTGGACCGCGAAAACCGCGCACTCAAATCCGACACTCAAGATTGGAAAATTGAGCGCGAATCGCTGATAGAAAAAACCGACACTGCCCGGGCCAAAGTCGATGCCATGATTCAGCGCTTACGCGCGCTGGAGAAAGACAGCTGATGGCCGCCTGACGCCCAATGGAGACACGCCGTGAGCAAAGAGACGGTCATCGTTAAAATCCTCGACAAGGAATATCAGGTCGCCTGCCCCCCCGATGAACAAACGGGATTGCTGGAAGCCGCTCGCTACCTCGACCAGAAAATGCGGCAGATTCGCAGCTCAGGAAAAATCATTGGCCTCGAGCGGATCGCCGTGATGGCCGCCCTGAACATCAGCTACGAACTTCGCGAAGCAAGCAAAAGCGGCGTCAGCAGTGGCCAGGAAGACGCCGCCAGCAAGCGCATTCACGACAAGATTGACGAGACCCTCCACCGTTGCCGACAACTGGATATCGGCTAAGCCTTTCGCAGGTCGGGTGTTAAGGCCCGCCAGCAAACGGTATACTTACAACACCCTGGGATATTGGCTAGGCCGTCTAGACCCCTGAGCCGATGCTTTTTACCCCGGAACAAACCAGTCGGTACTTGTGTGCATGTCCGCGTGACGGAAAGCCTTATAGTGCCACGGCGAGTTCCACCTTGAACCGCTGGGTTCAAGGGCCACGCGGCCGGCGGTATCTCGGGGCCCTTATCCTTCCCTGTCTTGTTGCCATGCCGTCATGACCAGCAAAGCCCAGCTCCGCCAGACCCTGCGCGCTCGCCGTCGAGCACTGAGCACACAGCAACAATCAATTGCGGCACGGGGTATCATCAAGCAGCTGAACAAGCTGGCAAGCTTTCGCAAGGCACGGCATATCGCCTGCTATCTCGAAAATGATGGCGAACTTGGCACGCAGCCTCTGCGGCGGGATTGTCAGGGACGGGGCATCGCCTGCTATCTGCCTGTTGTGCATGCCGAGGCCGGGCACTTCTCCATGCGCTTTCATCATCACCGCCACGGCCAGAGCCTGCGCAGCAACCGTTTTGGCATTGCCGAGCCAAATGCCTGGCGCAGTCCGGCCATGCCCGCTCGAGAACTCGATATCGTACTGATGCCTCTGGTGGGGTTTGATCGGGCAGGACGGCGTCTCGGCATGGGTGGCGGCTTTTACGATCGCGCACTGGCTTTTATCGCCCGCCGTCCACCGCCGCGTAAGCGACCGCTGCTGGTTGGCGTGGCACACAGCTGCCAGGAACTCGAGCAGTTACCGCACGAGCCCTGGGACGTACCACTGGATATTATCGTGACCGAGCGGGAGCTGATTCGCCCCCGCAGGTAAACCTCAGCTCAGGAATTGCTGATAGGCAAGATTATCGCTCTCTTCATGATACGGGTAGGCGAGCTTCTCCAGGAAAACCTCAATCGCCTTCCGCTCTTCCTTGGTCGCCTGCAAACCCACCAGTACACGCCCGTAGGCCGCGCCGTGATTCCGGTAATGGAACAGGGAAATATTCCAGCGATTACCCAGACGCGTCAGGAAGTTCATCAGGGCGCCTGGACGCTCGGGAAACTCAAAGCGATACAATAGCTCGCTCTTGACTGCCGCCGGACGATGCCCGCCCACCATGTGGCGAATATGCAACTTGGCCATTTCGTTGTCGGTCATATCCTCGACGGGATAGCCCAGCTCGCGCAGTGACTCGACCAGCTCTTCGCGGCCGCTGCCGCCAGCCGCCACCGCTACACCCACAAAAATCTGCGCGTCGCGGTCGTCGCCGAAGCGATAGTTGAACTCGGTGATATTGCGCTTGCCCAGCGCCGCACAGAACTTTTTGAAGCTGCCCGGCTGCTCGGGGATCGTCACACTGAGGATGGCCTCGCGTTGCTCGCCGATTTCGGTGCGCTCAGAGATATAGCGCAGACGGTCAAAGTTGGTATTGGCGCCGCTGTCGATAGCCAGTAGGGTTTTTCCTTCGCAGCCTTCCTGCTCGATATATTTCTTCAGACCCGCCAGCGCCAGCGCTCCGGCTGGCTCCGCAATCGAGCGGGTGTCTTCAAAAATATCCTTGATAGCCGCGCAGATTTCATCGGTATTGGCAGTAATCACCCCATCGATGGTCTTGCGCAGCACCCGGAAGGTTTCCTTGCCGATCTGCGCCACAGCCACGCCATCGGCAAAGATACCGACCTCTTTCAGGCGCACCCGCCGCTGCTTTTCCATCGCCGCTTTCAGACAGGCAGCGTCTTCAGGCTCGACGGCAATCACTTTGACCTCGGGGCGAACATACTTGATGTAGGCTGCGACACCGGCGGCAAGACCGCCGCCCCCCACCGGCACGAACACTGCATCCAGCGGCCCGGTGACCTGGCGGAGAATCTCCATCCCCACCGTCCCCTGACCGGCGATCACCTCGGGATCATCGTAGGGGTGGACATAGACCATGCCCTTTTCCTGAACCAGCTTCTGCGCATAGGCAGAGGCTTCGTCGTAGGTATCACCATGCAACACCACTTTGCCGCCGCGCGAGCGGACCGCATCCACCTTGATCTGCGGGGTGGTGCGCGGCATAACGATAGTCGCTTTCACACCCAGCTTCAGCGCCGACAGTGCCAGGCCCTGCGCGTGATTTCCCGCCGACGCCGCCACTACACCCAACTTGCGCTCAGCCTCGCTCAGGCTGGCCATTTTGTTGTAGGCCCCACGCAGCTTGAAGGAAAATACCGGCTGGAGATCTTCCCGCTTGAGCAGAATCTGGTTCGCAAAACGCTTGGAGAGCAGGCGCGCCTCATCAATTGGCGACTCAATCGCCACGTCGTAAACCCGCGCGTCGAGGATTTTCTTGATGTAGCTCTGCGGCATAACTCTCCAGCTCCTGTTGCCCCGCGGACCCGTCGGCCCGCGCAAATGGAAGCCAGCAAGTCTACCGCGTCACCGCCCGTCACACCATGAAGACAAAGCTCGCAGGCAAAAAAAAGCCCGCCGGAGCGGGCCTGGGTCAGGCAGCCATCCGCTAACCGTTCAAACGCCAGCCAAAGCGAACTTCCGCCGACGCCGCCTGGGGGATACCGCCGAGGGTTTCGGGCTCAAAACGACACTTCATGATGGCCTCCAGCGCCGCACTGTCCAGACGCTCAAAACCGCTGCTCTCGACCACTCTGCCGCCGATAACCTGACCGTCAGCATCGATATCAAACAGCATGCGAACCATGCCTTCCTGCCGCAGCCGGACGGCCGCACGGGGATAGCTGGGCTTGTTGCAACTGTTCCAATCCACGCTCGCCCCAATACGTTCCGCATTCGCGCCGGGGCGCGGCAGCGACTTCACCTCTTCAGGCACTGCCGCTATCGCCTTTTCTCTTTGCTCTGCGCGCTGCCGATCCTGAACGCGCTGGCGAGCCAACTCGGCCTCACGGGCGCGGCGCTCTGCCTCCAGCGCACTCTGCCTTGCGGCCTCAGCCGCCGCCTGCGCTTCGGCCAGTGCTGAAGCCTGCTCTGCGAGGACCGCGTTCTGTTCCTGCTGACGCAGAGCCTGCTCGCGCTGGCTGAATGCGCGATCCAGACTGGCCTGCCACTGATTCAATGCCCGTCCCTCATCGTCGGCAAGATCGGCATCCGCCAAGCTCGCCAACACCTCAACGGTTTCAACACCGCCACCTTGCGACGCATCACCGTTGTCGGCAAGTTGCATAAACCATGCTGTGGCCGCCGCCACCGCGCACACAGCCAGCAATACCACCGCAATAAAGGTTTCCGCCGACTGCACCAGATTCTGTTTGGCATTGTCGCCGTGCAAAGTTGACTCGATCGCTGTATTCACGCCCGCCCCCTATGCCGTCAAGCCAAACAGACGGCCGATACGACCGAAAATGCCGCGCCGATCGGTCTCGGGTTTCGGCGGCGTTTTGGCCGCGGCCAGACGCCGAGTCTGCTCAGGGTTTTTCTTGAGAATATCAAAGCGACGTACCGCAAGATTGACGCTGCCACGAAGCAAGCCCTCACTGATGGGTTTGCTGAGAAAGCGGTAGATTTGTCCGCGATTGATCAATTCGATACCGTGACCGGCATCGGCCCTGGCGGTCAGAACAATCGCCACCAGCGCAGGATGGTGCTCGCGCAATGCCGCCAGCAATTGCGTTACGCTCTCGCCGCCTACCGCCAGCTCGGTAATGATGACGCCAATATTCTGCTGCTCCAACACATCCAGCGCGCTGTCGAGATCTGTCGCCGTGAAGACCGGCCGATCTTTGTGCAACACTCGCTGCAATACATCTCGGGTAGTGCTGTCCTCGTCCAGTACCAGAATCCCGGTCTGATCCGCATCAACGGCTGGCGCCGCAACCGCCGCCTCCGACTCTTTAGCCAGCGCCTGCGCCTCGGGCACCTGGTCCACTTCCGACGCCTTTACCGCTGCGGCGATGGTTTCGCGCAAGTCATTGTTCGACCAAGGCTTGTTGATAAAACGAAAAATCTCGCCATCATTGATCGCACCCAGAATCGCGCTGAGATCGGAATAGCCGGTCAACAAGACTCTGATCGCCCGCGGTCGCAGCTCACGCGCGCTGCGCAACACTTCCACTCCGGTCATCTCCGGCATGCGCTGATCGGAGACAATCACATCGAAGTCCTTCTCCTTCAACAGTGCCACGGCATCGGCGCCACTGTTTGCCGTGCACACCTCATAGCTACTGCGGAACAATGCCTTCAACGCCACGAGAATACGCGGCTCGTCATCGACAAACAGAATGCGCGCTTTACTATCTGCTGCGGTTGTCATACTACCCACTCCTTTATGCCTCACTCTCACTGAGAATGACGCTTTCTTCTGTCACTACATCCCCTGCGGGCTGGCTCGCAGCGCTAATCGGCAGACTCACCCGGAATTCCGTACCCTCGCCGGGCTGCGACTCCACGGTGATCTGGCCGCCATGATCCTCGATAATGCGGAACACAATTGACAGCCCCAGCCCCGTGCCTTCGCCAACGGGTTTGGTCGTAAAGAAGGGCTCGAAGATATGTGCCACCGTATCGGCATCCATACCGCAGCCGGTGTCGCGCACCTTCACCACGGCATTGTCGCCATCGCGCTCGGTCGTGACAGTCAGCGTTCCCTGTCCGCCCATCGCCTGAGCCGCGTTATTGATCAGATTCAGGAAAACCTGGTTAAGCTGGGATGGCGCGCAACTGATATCCGGCAGCTCGGCAAACTGCTTTTCAACGACGAGGTCTTTGATTTGGTTCTGACAGATTTTCAGCGAGGTTTCGACCCCCTCATTGAGATCGAAAAGTTCGGTGTGGGAGCGATCGACACGACTGAAGTTCTTCAGACTCATGACCAACTCGGCGATCTGCTCCAGACCATACTGAGCATCCCCCAGCAGCATATCGAACTCTTCGCGGCTTTCTCCGTCGATCTGCTCCTCCATCGAGGCCACCAGCTCTCGCACGATGGACACATTGCTGTTGGCATAGCCCAGCGGTGTATTAATTTCATGCGCAACACCCGCCACCATCTGACCGAGCGATGCCATTTTCTCTGACTGAATAAGCTGCGCCTGTTGCAGGCGAAGATCATCCAGCGCCTGACTCAGGTCCTGGGTGCGCTCAGCAACCACCCCTTCCAGGTTAACGTTGGCATCCTGCAGTTCCAGGTTGAGCTGATCCAGTTCCTGGAAGCTGCCCCGCAGTCGCCAGGCAATCAGACCAAAGGCCAGCAACAGCGCAGCCGCGTATACCGCCAAGGTGAGCTTGTTGCGATCAGCCGTCGCCTGTAACTGGGAAAAATGGTTTTCATATCGCGATGAGAGGTTCGCGAGCGCACTGGCGGCACCCGCCTCGGCAATCGTATCAAGCTGCTGCATCAGCTCATCGCGAGTAAATCGCAGACCATCAACCGTGTCCTGCAGCTGAGACAAGGCGATTAATGCCTCGCGATCATCCAGACTGCTCGCTTGAACAGTGATGGTCGCGTTGAGCTGATCAATGCGCTCGGCGTTACCGGCATCCGACAGCAAGCTGTAGGCGGTGGCTTCCTGCAACAAGCGTTTGATATCACGCTCTAACGCGGGGCTGTTATCGATGGCCGGCGCGCTCAGCACCGAGACACCGCCGGTACGCATGCCGGCAAACAACAGACGGAAGCGGCGCAGCGCATCGCGGTAGGGCTCGAGCAGCTTGAGCTTTTCTTTCGCACTGACCACATAATCATTCAGCGCGCGGTCGACCAGCGGCGACTGGCCTTTCATACCCGCCTGCCCTGTGGCAATCGCATTCACCTCTGCCTCAAAGCGCTCGGCGGCCGCCAGCATGGCGATGGGCTCGCCGTCGAGCTGAAGCGGTGCGCGGACGATGGCGTGATTAAGCTGCCGGTCAGACAGCTGGAGTGCATCGAGCTGCTCCATCCGCACCACATGCAGCCCCGCCTCCAGCGGATCCCGAAGGGTTACCCACAACAAATAGCCCAGCATGGAAAATGCGAGAACAACAGCGACAGGGGCCAATACCCGCTGAATGCGGAATCCCCTTTTTACAGGCGCATTACGCAGCCCGTCTTGCGACGTCTTTTCGACTCGGCTCATGCGGTCTCCTACCAACCCCGGGTGTCAGAGCGCCAGCTGTTTCCGCTCGCTACTCCATTTTTATTCTTATTGGCGACCATTTAGGTATTTATACGACTTCTTTGATCGCCAGATTAGTGATAGCCGAACGTTGGAGCATAAAAGCTCACCCGGAAAATGTCTAGGTAAGCCAAAGACCTGGCATTGCCCCCGCACGCCAGCTTGGACTCGCCATCGTCACAAGCGCTGCTTTATACTGATCGCTTTGCAGCCCACGAACAGTCCGATTATGAATCAAGACCAGCTTAAGCAGGCGGTGGCCGCCGCCGCCATCGAACAGGTAAAAGACGCCATTTACGACGGTGAAATCATCGGCATTGGCACTGGCTCCACCGCCAACTGCTTTATTGACCTGCTGGCCAACTTCAAGAATGACATCAAAGCCACCGTCGCCAGCTCAGAAGCGTCGGCCGAGCGACTGCGCGGCCACGGCATCGAGGTGATGGATCTGAACAGCGCAGGCACACTGGCGGTGTATGTAGATGGCGCCGACGAGAGCAACCACCGACTGGAATTGATCAAGGGCGGCGGCGCCGCGCTGACCCGTGAAAAAATCGTCGCGGCGGCCAGCAAGAAATTCATCTGCATTGCCGACGAGAGTAAATTGGTCGACCAGCTGGGCGCCTTCCCCCTGCCAGTGGAGGTGATTCCCATGGCACGCAGCTACGTTGCCCGCGAGCTATTGAAACTCGGCGGCAATCCCGTTTACCGGGAAGGCGTGGTGACGGACAACGGCAACATCATCCTCGACGTCTACGACTTCATGATCGCAACCCCTCAGAAAACCGAGGAAACCATCAACGGGATTACCGGGGTTGTCACTAACGGACTTTTTGCGCTGCGCCCTGCCGACTTGCTACTGCTCGGCACGCCCGAGGGTGTCAGAACCCTGCAACGCTAACCCCTGCTTTCAGGAACACCGACGATGTTCAACAATATTCTGATTGTCTGCATTGGCAACATTTGCCGCAGCCCCACCGTCGAATACATGCTCAAGCACAAGCTGGCCGGCAACAAACCCAACATTACCGTTCACTCGGCGGGCTTGGGCGCTCTGGTCGACAAACCGATCGACGAATCTGCCGCTGCACTACTCAGCGAGCACGATATTAATCCTGACGGACACAGCGCACGACAACTGACACGCGAGATGCTGACTCAGGCAGACTTGATCCTGACGATGGAGCAACGCCACATTCGCGACATCAACAAGATGGCCCCCCAGGTCGGCGGCAAGACGTTTCTGCTGGGCAAGTGGTCACAGAATCAGGAAGTGCCCGACCCCTATCGCAAAAGCCGCGAAGCGTTCGAGCATGTCTACGAACTGATGGATACATTCACCGACGACTGGATGAAGTATCTATAAGCGCCGCGAGTGCGACGCTCGACGTGTCGATCAGGGGTGCGAGGCCTTACAGGCTTCCATCATGCGCTTAACCGGCTGCACCTGATTCATGGTGTAAAAGTGGATGCCCGGCGCCCCGCCCTCCAGCAGTATCTGACACAGCTCGGTCACATACTCTTCGCCAAAGGCCGCAACACTCTCAAGGTCGCTGCCATAGCCTTCCAGCTTGCGACTTAGCCAGCGAGGGATTTCCGCCCCACAATTCCGCGAGAAACGCGCCAGATTACTGTAGTTAGTAATTGGCATAATGCCGGGGTAAATCGGCTTGTCGATACCCGCCTTCTCGCAGGCATCCAGAAAATAGAAATAAGCATCGGCGTTAAAGAAGTACTGGGTGATGGCACTGTTGGCGCCAGCGTCCAGCTTATCTTTCAGAAACTGAATATCCTGATCATAACTGGGCGCATCAGGGTGAATTTCCGGATAGGCGGCCACTTCCAGTTCGAAGTGATCGCCGGTGTGCTTGCGAATGAACTCCACCAGCTCACGGGCGTAGATCAACCGCGTCGCTCCCATTCCTGAGGGAATATCGCCGCGCAGCGCCACAATGCGGCGTACACCCGCCTCACGATACTGCTCGATCAGTGACAGCACCTCAGCCTCTTCATCACCACCGAAGGACAGATGCGGAGCCACATCAATGCCCGCCGCGAGCGTTTCCAGCACAATGCCTCGGGTATTGTCGCGAGTAGAACCGCCAGCACCATAGGTGACCGAGAAAAAATCCGGATCGAGAGCATTTAATTCGGTGCGCGTCTGCTTGAGCTTGTCGCGACCGACTTCGGTTTTAGGAGGAAAGAATTCAAAACTGTAGCGCTTGGACATGGCGGTATCCGCTTATTCTGGGATGTTAAAACTGGCGTACCCGGCTGTATCGGGCAAGCAGTCGGGCAGCAGCGCCGCCCGACTGGTATGGCTTCGCCGAGACGGCTTAGTACTTGTAGCTATCCGGCTTGAACGGGCCTTCCACCTTCACACCGATGTAGTCGGCCTGATCCTGACGCAGCTTGGTGATCACACCACCAAAGCCCGCCACCATATGGGCAGCCACTTCTTCGTCCAGCTTCTTGGGCAGTACTTCAACGGTGATCGCACCGTCTTTCAGCTCCGCTTCCAGATCGGCAAAGCGACGCTCGTACAGGTAGATTTGCGCCAGCACCTGGTTGGCGAAAGAGCCATCCATGATACGGCTGGGGTGACCCGTCGCATTACCCAGATTCACCAGGCGGCCTTCTGACAGCAGGATCAGGTGATCGTTGCTGCTGCGGTCGCGGTAAACCACGTGCACCTGGGGCTTGATCTCGTCCCACTCCCAGTTCTTGCGCATGTACGCCGTGTCGATCTCGTTGTCGAAGTGACCGATGTTGCAGACCACACAGCCATTTTTCAGCGCGGCCAGCATATTGGCATCGCAAACGTTGACGTTACCGGTGGTCGTCACCAGCAGATCAGTGTTGCCCAGCAGGTCGCGATTGATACTGTCGGCACTGCCGGAATTAATACCATCGATGTAAGGCGATACCACTTCAAAACCGTCCATGCAGGCCTGCATCGCGCAGATCGGATCGACTTCGGTTACCTTCACGATCATACCTTCCTGACGCAGCGACTGAGCAGAACCTTTACCCACATCACCGTAGCCAATTACCAGGGCTTTTTTCCCTGACAACAGGTGGTCGGTCGCGCGCTTGATGGCGTCATTCAGGCTGTGGCGGCAACCGTATTTGTTGTCGTTTTTCGACTTGGTGATCGAGTCGTTCACGTTGATCGCAGGCACTTTCAGGGTACCTTTGCGCAGCATTTCCTGCAGGCGGTGCACACCTGTCGTCGTCTCTTCCGTGATGCCGTGAATCTTATCCAGCATCTGCGGATATTTGTCGTGCAGAATGCCGGTCAAGTCACCGCCATCATCCAGCACCATATTGGCATCCCAAGGCTGACCATCTTTCAGAATAGTCTGCTCAATGCACCACTCGTACTCTTCTTCCGTCTCACCCTTCCAGGCAAAAACCGGGATGCCCGCAGCGGCAATCGCAGCGGCGGCATGGTCCTGCGTCGAGAAGATGTTGCAGGATGACCAGCGCACTTCCGCGCCCAGCGCGATCAGCGTCTCGATCAGCACGCCGGTCTGGATAGTCATGTGGATACAACCCAGAATTTTCGCGCCAGCCAGCGGCTTGCTGTCACCGTACTTTTCACGCAGCGACATCAGCGCAGGCATTTCGCCTTCTGCGATGCTCAGTTCTTTGCGGCCCCAAGCGGCCAGTGAGATATCAGCCACTTTATAGTCGCTGAAGTTTTCCACGGCAGTTACCGTTGCAGTCATGATCAATTCCTCATCGTTGTCGGATTGGGCGGGCGCTTCTACACCGCCGCTTTCAGCGCGTCGGCGCGATCGGTTTTTTCCCAGCTAAACGCCGTGCTGGTCTCGCTGCGCACTTCGCCGTTTTCTTTCCACTCGTAGGTGTGCTCGTAGGGCTCGCGACCAAAGTGACCGTAGGCCGCAGTCGGCTGATACATCGGGTGCGCCAGGTCGAGCATGTTGGTAATGCCGTAGGGGCGCAGGTCGAAGACTTCGCGCACGGCAGCAACCAGCTTCTCATCGCTGACTTTGCCGGTGCCGAAGGTATTGACGGAAATCGAGGTCGGCTCTGCCACACCGATGGCGTAGCTCACCTGAATTTCACAGCGGTCAGCCAGGCCGGCGGCGACGATATTCTTCGCCACATATCGACCGGCATAGGCTGCGCTGCGATCCACCTTTGAGGGGTCCTTGCCCGAGAACGCACCGCCACCGTGACGCGCCATGCCGCCGTAGGTATCCACGATAATTTTACGGCCGGTCAGGCCACAGTCGCCCACCGGCCCACCGATGACAAACTTGCCAGTCGGGTTGATGTGAAACTGGGTGCCCGCGTGCAGTAACTCGGCGGGCAGCACGTGCTTGATGATTTCCTCACGCACCGCTTCCTGCAGATCGCTTTGGCTGATGTCCGGGTTGTGCTGGGTAGACAGCACCACCGCATCGACCGCGACCGGCTTGCCGTTTTCGTAGCGCAAGGTCACCTGGCTTTTGGCATCCGGGCGCAACCACGGCAGCACACCGTTTTTACGCAGGTAGGCCTGACGCTCCACCAAGCGGTGAGAGTAGAACAGCGGCGCAGGCATCAGCGTATCGGTTTCGTTGGTCGCGTAGCCGAACATCAGGCCCTGGTCACCGGCGCCCTGATCTTCGGGACGCGCGCGGTCAACGCCCTGATTGATGTCCACCGACTGCTTGCCGATGGCATTCAGTACCGCGCAGCTGGCGCCGTCAAAACCCACGTCCGAGCTGTTGTAGCCGATGCCGGTAATCACGTCTCGAATAATGTCTTCGAGGTCGACATAACAGGAGGTGGTCACTTCACCGGCAACAATCGCCATGCCGGTTTTCACCAGCGTTTCCACCGCCACGCGCGCGTGCTTGTCGCGGGCCAGAATCGCATCGAGAACCGCATCAGAAACCTGATCGGCCATTTTGTCCGGGTGGCCTTCCGAGACCGACTCGGAGGTAAACAGACTGTATTCCGACATGAAGTGTCTTCCTCATCATTGTGGCCGATAGGGCCTGTTTGCTTATTAGCCGTCCGACTTCAAAAACTGCCGAACCTGTACGCGAAAACCGTTCAACTGGGCCAGATACACCGACGGCCCTTCTTCCAAGCCACTGCCAGTGGCCCACTCATTCAATTCTTCCGGCGCGATACCCAGCCACAGATCACCGCAGGCTTCCCGCGCCCAGTTCTGGTCGTGGGGGCAAAGCTCCGCCACACAAAACACTCCGCCAGGACGCAGCAGGCGCTGCGCATCGCGGAAGATATCCGCTGGCGAAGGCACGTGGTGCAGCACCATGTTCGCCACCACACAATCTGCTGTCGCGCTCGGCAACGCCGCGCTGCGGCTGTCGCCTAACAAGCAGCGCACATTATCCAGTGACTGCCCGGCAACATACGCCTGCGCTTTGGCCAGCATCGCCTCGCTGTTATCCAGCGCAATCACCTGGCGGTAGCGCGGCGCCAACTCAGCCAGAAACGCCCCTTCACCGGGACCGATCTCAATGGCCAGCTCACCGCCGCCGGGCTGAGCGGCGCGCAGCATTTCCGCTGCGCTGGGGCCATACACCCCAAAGGCCACCATCTGCTCCTGCTGCTCACCAAACTCCCCGGCATGCTCGGCAAAAAACGCGCGGGAGCGCTCGGCGCGCTCAGCAACAACCTCGGCAAGCCGCTGCTGCTGCCCGGCATCCAGACGGAGCTGCTCGGCGGCATTGAGCACAGCGGTATGCAGCTCGCGCAGCGCGGCCGTTTCGGCCTGCCAGTTGCGGCGGTAAAACAGGCTGTTGCCCTCGCGGCGACGAGCCACCAAGCCCGCCGCTGCCAAAATTTTCAGGTGATGGCTCATACCGGACTGACGGACATCCAGGATCTGACACAGCTCCTGCACGCTATAGGCATCGCGACTTAATACCCGCAATACCTGCAGGCGCAGCATATCGCCACCCGCCTTGCACAACTGCAACACCATGGCGCTGATATCGCCCCCTGAAGGGGGACGCGAGGGAGATTCTGAGGAATCTGCGGGCGTCATCGAGCAAGAGCTGGCTTCCATGGCGCCGCAGTGTAACAGCCTTTCAGACTATATCAAAATATTTTGATATAGATTACAGCGTTGTCATTAACGGGCAATCAACGCCGCTCTCGGCGCGGGTGCCGACGGCATTGAATGACGGAGAATACGCCACACCACCTGCCCAAACTGGCGGGGTAGCGAGCCGGTATTATAGTGCTGGCCATAGCGTCGGCAGATCTCCTGCACGTCGAGGGAAAGCCCCTGGTAGCGGTGCGCGGGCACGGTGGGGAACAAGTGGTGCTCAATCTGATGACTCAGGTTACCGGACAGGATATGGAACCACTTGCCGCCGCGCAGATTGGAGGAACCCCGCAGTTGACGCAAATACCAGTGCCCGCGACTCTCACCATCCAGCACGGAGCGATGAAACACCTCGGCATCGGTGGTGAAATGGCCGCAGAAAATAATGGTGAAGGTCCACAGATTGCGAATCAGGTTCGCAACCAGATTACCGCTCAGCACGGTGAGAAAGAACGGCCCCGCCAACAAGGGAAAAAACAGGTAATCCTTGAGCAGCAGGCGGCGGCTTTTCCGCCACACCGGACGAAACTCACGGCGAATTTGCGCCCAGCTTTTGCGGCCATTCAGCAGCTTGCCCAACTGCAACTCCTGAATGGCGACCCCCCACTGAAACAATAGCGCCAACAGGGCGGCGAAAAGCGGCTGAAGAATAAAAGCCGGATGCCAGCGCTGCTCTGGGAACAGGCGCAACAGGCCATAACCCACGTCATCGTCGACACCTTTGATATTGGTGTAGGTGTGGTGCTTGTAGTTGTGGCTTTCGCGCCAGTTATCGCTGGTGCCCACCGTATCCCACTCGTAACTGGCACCACTGAGCGCAGGGTCATTCATAAAATCGTACTGGCCGTGCATAACATTGTGGCCGATTTCCATATTCTCCAGAATTTTGGAAATACCCAATAACAGGGTTCCCAGCAACCATGCCAGCGGAAAAATGCCTGCAAACAAGAGGCCGCGACCGGCAAACTCCAGATATTGCTGCACGCGAATAATCCGACGGATATAGCGCGCATCGCGCTCTCCCACATCAGCAATGGCCTGTTGCTGAAGCGCATCCAGCTCGGCACCAAAAGCCGCCAGCTCTTCGGGACTCAATGCCCGGCTTTTACTTTTACTCTGACTCATCTCACTGCCCTCACAGATCCAGCTCAAGGTCGCTGTTCGCCCGACTCACACATAAGCGGACGGCACCCTGGCCTCGCAACGCTGCACCGCTAAGTTCGTTCACACTTTCGCCGCCGCGCTGCTGGCAACTGCAGCTGTTACAAATTCCCATTCGACAACCGTGCTCTGGCGACAAACCGGCGTCCTCTATTTGCTCCAGCAGCGATTGACGACTCGATACCCGCAGGGTTTTGCCGCTGCGCCGCAGCACCAGCTCGTAGAATTGCTCCTCGGCCTCGTTGTCGATGGTCGCGAACGATGGCGTAAAGGCTTCAGCACGGAATTCCTTGCCGACACCGCCCAGCAGCTCGCGCGCCGCTGTGACAAAAGCGCCACCACCACAGGCAACGATCGACGCAGCGGGATACGCCCCTGCCAGCCGCGCCGCCAACGCCGCATCCAGACGCCCGCGCTCCGCATCCTCGCGCCCTTCGATGGCGTTACAAAAGCGGCTGACCCGAAACCCGGCATGCTCCGCCTGCAGGCGGTTCAGCTCTTCAGTGAAGCAAAAGCGGTCGGGCTGTTTCTCCCAATACAGTAACTCTCCCTGCAAAGAGCGCCCCGACGCTGCCATCGAGGCAAGCAGGTTGTAGATCGCCGTGATACCACTGCCGGCCGCCAACATCAGCAGCGGGCGCGTCGCGTCGTTCACCAGCCCGGTCGCCAAGTCGCCGTAGGGCTGGCTCAACTCCAGCACATCACCGACCTGCACGTGATCGTGGAGAAAATTACTCATCAAGCCTTCGGGCTCTCGCCGCACGGTCAAGCAAATATCACGGCCACTGGCCAGCCGGGACAGACTGTAGCTGCGACAGTGACGGCGGCCAGCGATATCCGCACTCAGGGTGAGATGCTGACCGGCAGACACCGGACCCAGATTGCGGTTGGGGCGCAGTGTTAAGGTCAGCGTATCGGCGGCCTCCCACTGCGCAGCCACCACCCTGGCAAAGACCCGGCGCCAGGCAGCAGTGCTCCCCAGCTCACGAGACCAGAAGTCGTACTGCCCCTCACTCATAAGCGCGGCGACGAGCCCACCCAACACGGGTTTGCGCGCAATCAGGCCCTCTGCGGAGGATATAAACGGCGATGTCATAGGCCACCTCAACTGGTGATTTTTCGATCAATATACACCTGTATTTATAAGTGTCAATACAAGTGTATATTCATGTGTATATTTACCTGTATATACGAACGTTTCCGAAGTCCCTAAACTAGGCTGACATTCACAGCCAGCAACACGTGGAAACGATGAGTATTCGGGCAAGACGAAGCACCAAGAAAGCGGACAGCGGCCGCCAGCGCCGGCAGGTAACAGAACAGGATTTAATGGATGCCGCCGTGCGGCTGCTGGGCGATCACCGCAGCGTATCCACCCTGAGTCTCAGGGAAATTGCCCGTGAGGCGGGGATCGCACCCAATAGCTTCTACCGTTATTTTCGCGACGTCGATGAGCTGACCGTCGCCCTGATCGATCAGGCCGGGCGAGCACTGCGAGGCATTATTCGAGAGGCCCGCCAGCGACTGTCCATGGAGCGCAGTGCTATTCGCACGTCGGTGGAAGCGTTTATGGAGCAGCTCGATGCCGACGAGAAATACCTTCAGGTATTGCTGCGGGAAATGTCGACGGGATCAGATGCCTTCCGGGAGGCTGTGGAAAGTGAACTCACTTATTTCGAGGATGAGTTGCGCGATGAACTGGAACGCATGGAAAAGCTGACCGGCCACGCGACCTACGAACCCGCACTGACCGCCAAAGCCATTACCCGTCTGGTGGTGGCCATGGGTGCCAACGCAGCCAACCTTCCAAAGGAGTCACGCGCCGCGCTTATCGACCAGACCGTCGTGATGATCCGCATGATTATGGAAGGCTCCCAGTCACTGGCCAAAAAGCACCGGCGATCAGCAAAGTAACGCCCATAAAAAAGGGGCCAAGAGGCCCCAAGAAATCAAAAGACTGTCGTCTTTAGATGCGCTTAAGAACAATGGGCAGGTCGTCCGCTGGCTTGGGCAGGGGAACGGTCTGCATGCTGTCGCTGTAACCGTCTGCCAGACGGAATTCGTAACGGCGCAGGAACTGGTGCAGGAAGTTCTTCACCTGCATCAGCGCAAAGTGCATACCGATACATTTGTGAGCACCGCCGCCGAAACCGACAAAACTGAAGGTATGACGCTTGTGCTCGTTGCGCGGCTCCAGCCAGCGATCAAGATCAAACTTCAGCGGGTTATCCCAGTACTCTTCCATGCGGTGAGTGTGCTGCGGGGTCATAAACAGAATCGTGTTTGCCGGAATGCGGTAGCCGCCCAGCTCACACTCATTGATAGTGCGGCGTTGCATCATCATTACAGACGGATGCAGACGCAGTGCTTCTTTCGCGGCAATTTCTGCCAGCGGCATTTTCTCCAGATCTTCGTACTCAAGAAACTCTTTATCGATCGCCATCGCTTCGTCACGCAGGCGCTGCTGAGCCTCTTGATCCTGACCCAGATAGTAGAGCAGGTGGCTGAGTGCACTGGTGGTCGTGTCGTGCGCCGCAAACAGCAGGAAGCTCATGTGGGCGGTAATATCTTCGTGGCTGAAGAACTCGCCGTCTTCCGTTTTTTCCTTGGTGAAGTAACTGAAGGTATCGGTGCCGTTACCCGCACGGCGCTCGTCAATCAGGCTATAGAAGAAGGACTTCAGCTGACGTTCACCCTTTTTCGCTTTGTAGTGCAGCGTGCCGGGAATTTCCTTCTTGATGATCCCCATCATGCCATTGGCAACATCGGTAAAGGTCTGATTCATCGACTGGGCGCGCTCGTCGCCTTTATCCAGACCGACGAAGATCGTTGCCGCGACGTCCAGCAGGTTCTGCTTAATCGCCGGGAAGAACAGCATCTCCTCGTTCTTACCCCAGCTTTCAACAGCCTCGGCAATCATTGGCCCCATGGTGTCGATGTAGCCTTTCATCGCATCGTTTTTAAATGCGGTCTGCATCATCCGACGCTGGAAGCGGTGCTCGTCGTGATCACGCAGCAGCAAAGCGCCTTTGTAATAACGACCCAGCGAGCCCATGTAACCCATCTCTGCCGAGAAGTTTTTATCCTTGTCCAGATACACTTCTTTGTAGAGATCGGGGCCAACCAGCAATACGCCCTTGAATCCCGCCAGACCAAAGCGCGAGACATTACCAAACTCGCGATACTGCTTATCAATAGTGCCGTACAGGTCTTTGACGAGCGCAAAAGTATGTCCAATGATCGGCATACCAAATGAGCCGGGAATGTGTTGCAGATCCGTGCAATCCGGAGCCTGTTTGTAATCGGTGTTTACAGCGGTGCTTGCCATGGCGTCATGCCCTCCGAAGGGGGTCGTTATCAATTTATTGGTGCCCATCATAGAAGGGCTTATGATACATATCAAGCGTTCGATATGAATTATATTTCATCTTAAGGTATAGTTGGCAGCGCAAATTTGTACGCACTGAAAGGAACTGGCAAACCGTGAGAAAAGTTGACCACGACAGCCGTCGTGAAGAAGTGGCTGGCGCCGCCGCCAGACTGATCGCGGAAAAAGGTCTGGAAGCCCTGACGACGCGGGCCCTCGCCAAATCCTTGGGGTGCTCGATTGGCGTCCTCTCTCACTACTTCAGCAGCAAAGAAGAGATCGTTATCGCCGCCTTCCGCTGGGCGGACCAGCGCATTGACCTGCGTATGCAGGAAGCCATTGCCACCGACAACCCCGGTCTGGACAGCTTTTTTCCGGTCATCAAAGCCGGCCTGCCACTGGACGAGGAATCCGACCTGGAGTGGCGCGTTCGCCTGAATTTGCACAGCTTTGCACTGACCCACGAGGACAGCTTCTTTGCTCAGCGGGAGAAGGATCAGCATTTCAGCGGCCTGATGTTGGAGATGATCGCCAGCATGCAGAAGCAGGGAAAACTGCGGGATGACCTGAGCGCGGAAGACATTACGCATATCGCCTTCGACCTTGTCATCGGCATGGCTAAAAACCTGCTGATGCTGCCGCTCGAAGAACGCGAAACGCGCGCCGCCTACTTATTCAGAATGATCGAACAGCTGCGCCCCCCCTGCTGAGCGGCGCAGCTTTCTCGTTTAGCGACTCTTATTGATCACTTCGTCGGCATACCACGTCATCATGCCGATTTTTTCTTCCACAGTTTTGGTATCGGGCTCCGAGGCGTACACGTCGCGGAATGCCACCAGCACCTCATCCACGCCAATATCCTCAAGCCGCTTGATTCCGTCGGCACTGTAGGCTTCTGCCGTCATGGCCTGGAATTCAAAGGGCAGGTGATCGCGACCGTACTCCACGCGGAACTCGTTAATCTGGTCGATCATGGCCTTGATTGAGTCCAGATCGCCACCGGCGGCAATCCAGCCATCCCCCAGACGCGCGGCGCGGCGCAGAGCAGGCTTGGAATGACCACCGACCAGAATGGGCGGACGCACACTGGGTGGCGGGCAGATTTTCACTTCGGGCACATCGAAGATCTCGCCCTTGTAGCCAAAATACTCGCCGCTCATCAGACCGTTGATGATTTCAATCATCTCGTCCATACGCTTGCCGCGGCGCTCCCAAGGTACATTTGTCACCTCGAAGTCCTCGGCCCAGGGACTGATACCGACACCGTAACCAAAACGGTTATTGGTCAGTACCGCCAGCGTTGACAGGGTTTTGGCGATCAAGACCGGCTCGTGTACGGCCAGTTTATGCACCGAGGTCGTAAAGCGGATTTTCTCGGTTTGTGCGGCCAGATGGGCCGTCAGCAGAAAGGGCTCCATAAACGGAACACCGTCCAGAAACTCACGGCTGCCATCGCTGTTGTAAGGGTATTTGGAACTGGCCTCTTTGGGGTAACAGATGCTGTCAGGCATGGTAACGGTGTCAAAACCCAGTTTTTCGGCTTCGACGCTCAGCGGCACATACTGCTCCACGGGGCACATACTGTGGTGGTAGGCAAACTTCATGCAGATTTCCTTCTTGGCATTATTTTCCAGGATTCGCGCCGCGGCACCGCACGGCCAGTCGAGCACTACTATAGATCGGCAGGTAACGGCTCGATAACCTCCGAACGGATGACTTTACGCAGTCCAGCCGTCTTTGGAGCAAGCGTCACTATCGGCCAAAGCTGCGCCAGCATCGGCGCCAAGCCCGCGAAATAAAAGGAATTTCTTGCTAAGCTTCAGACAAGTGACCACACCACAGAAAAAGGATGATGACCCTGAGCGCCGCCAAAGACACTCGCAGCCACCGCACCCGCGACAGCATTGTCCGCGCGGCGGAAACCCTGTTCGCCGAACAGGGTATCGACGGCGTGTCGCTGAACACCATCACCCGCGCCGCCGGTCAGGCCAATCGCAACGCGGTGCAATACCACTTCGGGAATAAAGATGGTCTGCTCCAGGCGATCTTCGACAAACACGGCCCGGCACTGGCGGAGCGTCGCGCCAAACTGATCGACGAGCTGCTCAAGCAGGGGATGCCAGCCGCGCGCCTGATTGCCACCGCCATTGTGGAGCCACTGCTGGAGAAACTGGACGATGCCGACGGCGGCGAAGCCTACCTGCATATCAGCGCCGAGCTGATTGCCAGCAATACCCTGGGCTACGCCCTGCCGGAAAAACATTCCCTGCAGCTTACCCGCGAGACCAAGCTGGCTAATCTCACAGCCCAGGAGCTTACCCAACTGCCGCCAGAGATCGCCCAGCACCGTATTCTGCTCATCAATGTGCTGGGGTTTCACGGCATTTCCGACCATGCCCGGGTCCGCCACAACGACACTTACGACCCACTGATTCGCGACACCGATTTTATGGCCAGCAACCTGATCGACAGTATGGTTGCCATTCTCGAGGCACCGCCATCATCGAGAAGCCTGGATATTCTTGCCCGCCGCCGGGCACCGAGGGAGGGCTGATCGTGCGCGTGACCTTTCTGGGCACCAGTGCCGGCACCCCGACCCGACAGCGCAATGTCACGGGCCTGGCGATGGCGATCGATGACGCCCGCGACTGGTACCTGTTCGATTGCGGCGAAGCCACCCAGCACCAGCTGCAGCACACCCGCTACACCACCGCCAGACTGCGCGCCGTTTTCATCACCCACGTGCACGGCGACCATTGCTACGGTCTGCCGGGGCTGATTGCCAGTGCCAATATGAGTGGCCGCAAGACACCGCTCACGATCTGCGCCCCCGATGGTATCGAACAATTTATCCGGGCGACGTTTCTGCACACCGACATCCGCGAGCTGCGCTTTCCCCTGCATTTTGTCCGCAGCGACTTGCCAGATTTCAGCTACGATGACGGTCAGCTGCACGTCAGTGCGCACCTGCTGTCACACCGGGTACCCTGCTTTGCCTACCGCGCGGAAGAGCAGCCGCCCCGACACCTGCTGGAGGCCGAACTGGATGAAGCGGGCTTGCCCAGAGGCCCGCTGTGGAATCGACTGCAACGGGGTGAAGATGTGGTATCGGAATCTGGCGAGCTGTTCCGCAGCCATGATTTCAGCCGTCCGGCCTGGCCGCCGCGCAGCATTATTGTGGGCGGCGACAACGACCAACCCGAACTCCTGCACGATGCGATGTGCCGCAGCGATGTGATGATTCACGAAGCGACCTTCAGCGAAGAAGTACTGGCCAAAGTCGGCCCCAAATACATGCACAGTACCGCCGCGATGGTTGCCAAAGCCGCCAGCGAGGCCGGACTCCGCCAGCTTATTCTCACTCACTTCAGCCAGCGCTACCGCCTCAAGGGTGGCGACCATGTCGAGCACAGCATTGATGACTTGATCCGCGAAGCCCGCAGCTATTACGAGGGCAACTTATACATGGCGGAAGACCTGCACAGCTACCAACTGGACCGCGACCGCCAATTGTATCGGCTCGATGAACCCGGGCATTAAAGCTCCGTTGACGACAGTGCATCCAGCGCCGCCAGTTGACGCTCCAGCTCATCACGCACCCATTGGCGATTGGATGCGCCGGGGATAAACAGCGCCGGCGGGCGCTCCAGCTCCAGCGCCGCCAGACTGGCCGCCGCCACTTCTTCCGAGGTCTGCCAGAATTCCTCCGGCACCGTGCTCTTATCAAATTCACCCAGCGCTTCCCGGTAGTGGAAGTCGCTGTGGGTGTAGCCCGGACACAGGCACTGCACCACGATTCCGGCACTGCGTTCTTCCTTCGCAAGGCATTGGCTAAATGCAGAGAGGAATGCCTTGCTGCCGCCATACACTGCCGCGCCCTTCATCGGAATCAAGCCCGCCAGCGAGGCAACATTGACGATCCGCCCACGTCCCAGCTCTGTCATATAAGGCAGTGCCGCCCGGCATAGGGCCACCGTGGCGGTGCAATGCAGGTCGACCATTTTCTGCTCCAGGTCGAGATCGCTGTGCTTCAAATTACTGTGTGTAGCAAAACCCGCATTGTTGATCAGGATGCTGACGGGACCCTTTTGACGAATGGCTTCCAGCACTTCAGCCACGGCCAGTGGCTGTGTCAGATCCAGAGCCAGAGTGTGGATATCGCAGCCCGATGGCCGCAGCTCGGCCGCGACCGTCGCCAGCTTGTCGGCATCGCGGCCGACCAGAATCATCGCCTTGCAGCGCGGCGCCAACTGCTCGGCAAACGCGCGACCGATGCCGGCGGAGGCGCCGGTGATCAATGCAATATCGGAATTTTTATTTGCTGCCATAGTCCATCTCGTATCCACTGTATTCGGGGGAACAAATTCTGCCCGTATGCAGCGCCAAGGGAAAGCCGAAGCGACGATTCCCAGGCCACGACGCAACAACGGAGACCATCATGCGATCGTATTTACTGAGCTATGCGGCAGGGAATGTCGGCGGATTACTGAACAGTCTGGCGCTTTGGCTGGCAGGCAGCTACGGCCTGACCCCCGCACTCGGCGTGAGTATCGCCCCGTCACTCTCACCCGAATGGCTCTACCCAAGACTGGTCTGGGGCGGCTTGTGGGGCCTGCTGTTCGCAATGCCCCTACTCGCCCAACACTGGCTGCGCAGAGCCCTGCTGTTGAGCCTGCTGCCCAGCGCTGTGCAACTGTTTATCGTCTTTCCCTATCACTCGCCTTACGGTCAGGCGGGACTGGCACTGGGCACACTCACCCCGCTGGTGGTGTTACTCGCTAACGCCGTCTGGGGCGCCGGCACTGCCCTCACCCTGCGACTGAGCCGCTAGCGCCTCGTAGGCGGCTTCCCCCCGCGCCGCCACAATGGCGTCGCGGTTCTGCAACATCAACAGTGACCAGGCCACAGACTCCAGCCGCTGGCGCTCGGCCTCAGGCACACCCGCCAGCACAAACAGCTGCCGCTGAGGGCTCTTGGCCTTTGCCAGCACAGTGATGCCGACAAACTGCTTTGCCACCCCGATATCGTCCAGATCTGGCACCCGCAGGCGAACATCGCTCAACTGCGGTTGCAGCTTCTCCACCGCGTCGGTAAACAGCGCGCGCAACACACCGCTGACCGCATCGCGCCCGGCCAGACGATTTTGCAGGGAAATCGACGGCATGCGGGTTTTGCTGCCCACCGCCGTGTGGAAGGCGCCTTCATACTGGTGCTCACCACATAGCCATTCCGGCGCCGACGCCCGTTCGCTGTCGGGAAAATCACAAGCCCAGGCCGCAGGAGCCAGCAGCAGGAGAGGAATCAACAGTCGCAACATAATCGGGCCTTATCGTTTGTAAAAGTATGCACTCTAAAATGAGGAGCCGGGCTGGCGCAAAAATTCTTGCTCTTCCGGCGTGGAGTGCCGCCCCAATACCGCGTTGCGGTGAGGGTATCGGCCAAAGCGTTCGATAATTTCCGCATGGCGGCGGGCAAAGTCCATATTCGTGGGCTTTCCCAGGCGCTCGAACAAACGCAGAGACTCGCGCTGAATCCGCGGTGACTCGCTGTGCATAAACGGCATGTACAGAAACACCTGCTGATCGCCGCTGAGCGAATCATCCACGCCACCCGCAATGGCTTCCTGCGCCAGCACCAGCGCCGCCGCATCGCAGGCAAAGGCGCGTGCATCATCGCGGTACAGGTTTCGGGAAAACTGATCAAGCACCAGAATCTCCGCCAGTCGCCCCTCAGGAGAACACCGCCAGCCGTATAGCTCTCCAGCCGCGCCAGCACGATGGCACTCGGCAAATTGCCGACGAATCTGCGCATCGACATCGTCGCTGCGACCAAACCAGTCGCCCGGCTCCAAGGTATCAAACCAGAACGTCAGTACCTGTGCGGCATCCATGTTCCCTTCTCCCGGCAGTAGCACGTTCCCAGCATAATCGATTGTTGCCCCCAGGCCCACGAAGCGTGGGCAGCGGCGCACAGACACTGGTAAAATACTCCGCTTTACGTACTCAGCCATCCTGGAGAACACCATGGCCAAGGCCAAAGCCCCGAATTTCGAGTCTGCACTCAGTGAGCTGGAGCAACTGGTTCACACCATGGAATCGGGCGAGCTCAGTCTGGAAGACTCCCTCAAAGCCTTTGAGAAAGGCATGCAGCTCAGCCTCGATTGCCAGAAGGCACTGGCGGATGCCGAGCTGAAAGTGCAGGAGCTGACCGCGCAGGATACCCACCCGGACAGCGACGAATGAGCGACAGCTTCAGCGATTACCTGCAGCGCAGCCAGCAGCGTCTTCAAGCGGCACTGCCCGGCAGGTTGGGCAACAGTGGCAGTGAGTTCAGCGATGCTGAGGCCAGCGCGGTACTCCGCCGCCTGTTTGAGGCCAGCGAATACAGTCTGATGAACGGCGGCAAGCGAGTCCGGGCGACGCTGGTCTACGCGACCGCCGCCGCGCTCAGCGAAAGCAGCAACGACGCGGTGCTGGATGACTGCGCCTGCGCACTGGAAATGATCCACGCCTATTCACTGGTGCACGACGACCTGCCCGCCATGGACGACGACGACCTGCGCCGAGGCAAGCCCACTTGCCATATCGCTTACGACGAAGCCACGGCCATTCTGGTGGGCGATGGCCTGCAAAGCCGTGCCTTCGAGTTGTTGGCAGACCTGGATCTGCCCGCCGAGCGCAATCTCGCCATGGTTAAACTACTGGCAGCCGCCAGCGGACCGCGCGGCATGGTTGGTGGCCAGGCCATTGATCTGGCCAACGTCAATCGCCAACTCGATCTGAGCACCCTGCAAACCATGCACCAACTGAAAACCGGCGCATTGATCCGCGCCGCCGTCGGCCTCGGTGCTTTAGCCGGTGGTGCCAGTGCGGCACAGCGCCAGCAGCTCGATGACTACGGACGCGCCATCGGCCTGGCTTTTCAGGTGCAGGACGACATTCTCGATATTGAGAGCAATACCGAGGTACTGGGCAAAACTCAGGGGGCGGACCAATCGCTGAACAAGCCCACCTTCCCCGCCCTGCTGGGCATGGACGGTGCCAAGCGCCTGGCCCGCGAACTGCACGACGATGCCATCTCCGCACTGGGCGGCTTTGGTCCGACGGCAGAACCACTGCGACAACTGGCGGCGTATATCATTGAGCGCGAGCACTAATCGGCATTTCTACACACGCTGCGCCGTGTCGCTGCAGGGCAATTGGTTTACAATTGCGGCCTTTGCGCCGTCAGGTTAGAGATTCATGTTTCGGAAAATTCCCACGCAACGGCCGTCGACCCCACTGCTCGACGGCATCGCCGACCCCGACGATCTGCGCGGACTGGACGAGCATCAGCTACCCCAGCTGGCGACAGAGCTGCGTGAATTTCTGCTGTACTCGGTCGGCCAGACCGGCGGCCACTTCGGCGCAGGCCTCGGCGTTGTTGAGCTGACCGTCGCCCTGCACTACATCTACAACACCCCCGACGACCGGCTGGTGTGGGATGTGGGCCACCAATGTTACCCCCACAAAATTCTCACCGGTCGTCGCGAGCGTATGCTGAGTATGCGCAAGGCTGGCGGGCTGGCAGGCTTCCCGAAACGCGAGGAAAGCCCTTACGACACCTTTGGCGTCGGCCATTCCAGCACCAGTATCAGCGCTGCGCTGGGGATGGCGATCGCCGCCCGGCAGCAGGGTATCGACCGCCGCACCGTCGCAGTCATCGGCGATGGTGCCATGACCGCGGGCATGGCTTTTGAAGCCATCACCCACGCCAGCCATACCGGCGCCAATATGCTGGTGGTACTCAACGACAATCAAATGTCGATCTCCAAAAACACCGGCGGGCTGAACACCTACTTTTCCAAAATCTGGGCGTCAAAAACCTACAACCAGTTGCGCAGCGGTGGTAAGTCGGTACTGCAGAAATTTCCCGGCCCGGCCAAGGAAATCGCCTCGCGCCTGGAAGAATACATGAAGGGCATGGTCTCCCCCGCCACCCTGTTCGAGGAGCTGGGCTTTAACTATATCGGCCCCATCGACGGCCACGACCTCGA